>JBKOXV010000103.1:0-10771 GCA_046725105.1 bacterium
CTCCTTGAGCTCGCGGCGGGCGGCGTCCTCCACGGTCTCGCCGTCATCGACGCGTCCTCCGGGAAGCGCCCATTGGCCCGAGTGATTGCGCAGCCGGCTGGTGCGGCGCGTGAGGAGGAACGACGCCACGCCGTCGCCGTCGGTACAGAGGGTGACGGCAACAGCGGCGGGACGGTGGGCGCCGGCGTCGATGGCAACGCGCGGGAAAGCCTTCAGCCGCATGCTGACCTCGTCGCGCATCCCTTGTACCCTACAAGCGATGGCGCCCGCCGACCTGGGCCCGGACGAGGAGGTCCAGCTACGCATCGGCGCGGCGTGGAAGGAACTTCGACGCGGCGCCGCCATGGCGGCCTTGCGCGACCAACTGTTCGGCGCCGGCGAGGACGCCCTCGAGCCGGGCCAGTTCGACACGCTCGAGGCGCTCGCCCAACGGACGGCGTGGCGCATGTCCGACCTCGCCGAGGCCTTGCGCGTCGACCCGTCGACTGCCACCCGGGCAGTGCAACGGCTGCTGCGCATGGGGTTGGCGGAGCGACAGCGGTTCAGCCAGGACGGCCGGGTCGTGCTGGTGGCCGCCACCGAGACGGGCCGGCGGCGCTACGAGGCCATCGCCCGCTGCCGGCGAGCCTTCATGGCGACGGTTCTGTCGGGATTCGATGCCGACGAACGCCGCCAGTTCGCCGACCTCCTGGAGCGCCTCGTCCGCGCTGTCGATGCCGCCGCCAGCACGCCCAAGCTGTTCTGACGGGCGCCGGGCGTACAGGTGCAGAACAGGGGGGACCGCAGCTGGACGGCAACGCTACGGTGGCCGCGTGGCCGATCAGGCGCAGTTCGCCGAGCAGGCGCTCGAGTACATGCCGGCGTTGTACTCCGCCGCGCTGCGGATGACGCACAACCCCGCCGACGCCGAAGACCTCGTCCAGGAGACCTACCTGCGGGCCTACCGCGGGTTCTCCAGCTTCGCCGAAGGCACCAACCTGCGGGCCTGGCTCTACCGCATCCTCACCAACACCTACATCAACAACTACCGGGCCCGGCAGCGGCGGCCCGACGAACGCCAGCTCGACGACGTCGAGGACCTTTACTTGTATCGGCGCATCGGCGCGGTGGAGGAGGCCATGGCCGCTCGCAGCGCCGAGGACGAGCTCGTCGACCTGTTCACCGACGACGAGGTGAAGGCGGCTCTCGACGCCCTCCCGGAGCAGTTCCGGCTGGCCGTGTACCTCGCCGACGTCGAAGGGTTCTCCTACAAGGAGATCGCCGACATCCTCGACATACCGATCGGCACCGTGATGTCCCGGCTGCACCGGGGAAGAAAGGCGATGCAGAAGGAGTTGTACGACTACGCAACCGGTCGTGGCCTGATCGAGCCGGTGGATGACGGCCCCGCCCGCGAACCTCAACACACTCATGGATGACTGCGAAGAGATCCTGCGCGAGCTGTACCCGTACCTCGACGGCGAGCTGAGCGAATCGGCCCGCGTCGAGATCCAGGGCCATCTCGACGACTGCCTGGACTGTCTGCACGTGTACGACTTCCAGGCCGAGCTTCGCCAGGTCATTGCCAAGAAGTGCCGCGAGCAGAGCGTCCCGCCGGGCCTGCTGGCGAAGGTGCGCGGCTGTCTGGGTCTCGACGAGTCCGCCGGCGACACTCCCGCCGCTCGCTGACCCACGCTCCCGCACCGGCGATGCGGCTCGCCGCGGACCGCTCAGTACGATGGCCGCCATGCTGCTCGCTGCGGAGGTCTGGCACTTCTGGGTCGGCGTCGCCGTCGCCGCCGCCACCATCCTCACAGTGCTGGCCCTGGTCGTCGGCTACCTGGTGAAGGTTGTGGCACCCCAGTACCCGAGGCGAGGCCAGCGGTAGCGGCCGTGCCGGCGCCCGTCGACTGGGGTCTGGCCGAGCGGGTGGCGTTGCGCTTCTCGGGCCGGGAGCCCTTCGCCGACAGCTACCACGCCGCGTCACTGGTACCCGACTTCACCGAGCTCACGGTCGAGGCCGAGCAGCTGGTGGCGGCGGAGACGGGCCTGCGCTCGCTGGCGGGGCCGGCCCGGGCCCGCGTTGTCGACCGGGCCGACTGGATCCGCGCCAACCTGGCCTCCTTCGAACGGCTCCTGCGCCCGCTGCTGGCCAAGATGGAGGAGCAGGCCGCCGGCCGCGGCGGGTTCCCGGTCGCCATGGCGTCGAAGGTGGCGGCCGTACAGGTCGGCACGCTGCTCGGCTGGATGTCCGGGCGTGTGCTGGGCCAGTACGACCTCCTGGTGATCGACGACGACACGGCGGACCGTCAGGACCTCCTGTACTACGTCGGCCCGAACCTGCTGTCCCTGGAGAAGCGCTTCGGCTTCCCCCCTCGGGAGTTCCGCCTCTGGATCGCCCTCCACGAGTGCACCCATCGGGCCCAGTTCACCGGGGTCCCGTGGATGCGCGACTACTTCGTCGACCTGGTGCACCAGGCGGTCTCGATGGTCGACCCCGACCCGAACCGGCTCCTCGACACGTTGAAGGGGGCCCTCAGCACGGCCCGCAACGGCCGACGGGCCATGGAGGACGGCGGCCTCGTGCACCTCCTCGCCACCCCCGACCAGCGCGCCGTGCTGAACAAGATCGGCGGCCTCATGTCGTTGCTCGAGGGGCATGGCGACGTCACGATGGACCGGGCCGCCGCCGGCCGCGTCCCGTCGGCGGAACGCTTCTCTCGTGTGCTCCGGGAGCGGCGGCGGGCGGGGGGCGGGCTCGCCAAGCTCCTGCAACGCCTCCTCGGCATCGAAGCCAAGCTGGCCCAGTACGAGGCAGGCGAGCGGTTCATCGCCGCCATCGAGGCGGCGGCCGGGCGCCGGGCCGTCGAGCGATGCTGGGCGCGGTCCGAGGATCTGCCGACGCTCGACGAGATCCGGGCACCGGAGCAGTGGCTCTCCCGCCTCGGCCTCGCCACCGCGGTTGCCTGACTCCAGCCCACCGGCGGCCCTGGCCCGCCTGCTGGCGGTGTGCTCGTTCCCGGCGCCGGGCACCGCCGTCACGTGCGCCGTGTCCGGGGGCGCCGACTCACTCGCCCTCCTCGTGCTGGCGGTGACGGCGGGCTGTGCCGTCACGGCCGTCCATGTCGATCACGCCCTCCGGCCCGGATCGGCGGCCGAGGCCGACGTCGTCGCCGCCGTCGCGGCCCGCTTCGGCGCCCGCTTCCGGGCCGAACAGGCGCCCGTCACGCCCGGCCCCAACCTGGAGGCCCGGGCCCGGGCGGCCCGCTACGCCGTGCTGCCGCCCGACGTCCTCACCGGGCACACGGCCGACGACCAGGCCGAGACGGTGCTGGTCAACCTGCTGCGTGGATCGGGGCTGGACGGGTTGGCCGGGATGGGCCCGGCCGGTCATCCGCTGCTGCGCGTCCGGCGGGCCGACACGCGGGAACTCTGCACGCTCCTCGGGCTGCAGCCTGTCGAGGATCCGACCAACGCCTCACCCGTCCACCGGCGCAACCGCATCCGCCACGAGCTGCTACCCCTTCTCGACGCCATCGCCGAACGGGACGTGGCGGCCCTGCTCGCCCGCCAGGCTGACACCCTGCGGGACGAGGCCGAGCTGCTGGACCGGCTGGCCGCCGCCCTCGACCCCACCGACGCCCGCGCCCTGGCGGCCGCCCCCGCCGCATTGGCCCGGCGGGCCGTCCGCCGCTGGCTCACGTGCGGCTACCCACCCGATGCTGCCGCCGTGGAGCGCGTCCTCGCCGTGGCCCGGGGTGAAGCGGTGGCCTGCGAGGTCGGCGGTGGGCGGCGGGTGCGCCGCTCGGGTCAGCGACTCACTCTCGCTACCGTGAGCCCATGAGCGACGACCCGGAGCTCGGCGCCGTCGTCGTCGCCGAGGACGACCTGCGCCGGCGCATCGCCGAGCTCGGCAAGGAGATCGCCACCGATTACGCCGACCGTGAGCCGCTGCTGGTGGGCGTGTTGAAGGGCGCCTTCGTCTTCATGGCCGACCTGGTGCGAGCCATCGACGCGCCCGTCGAGGTCGACTTCATGGCCGTGTCGTCCTACGGATCGGCCACCCGGACCAGCGGCGTGGTGCGCATCGTGAAGGACCTCGACCTCGATCTCACCGATCGCCACGTGCTGCTGGTCGAGGACATCATCGACTCGGGCCTCACGCTCGCCTACCTCCGCAAGACCCTGGCTGCCCGCGGCCCGGCCAGCCTCGAGGTGTGCGCCCTCCTCGTGCGCGACGCCACGCTGCGAGTCGATCCGGCCACCCTGAAGTACGTCGGGTTCCGCATTCCCGACGCGTGGGTGATCGGGTACGGGCTCGACGCCGGCCAACGGTGGCGCAACCTCCCCGACATCCGCATCTGGACGGGCGCCCGCTGACCGGATCGCGGCGGCAATTGAACCCGCCATGCGTCGCTTGTGTCGCCAAACGTCGCGTTTTTCGCGACAACGGGCGCCACGGGCGAAGAATGTCGCGGGGCGGCCGGAATCCGGGGTCGGGTGACGAGTTAGCCTGAGCCGCATCGTGCGGAAGCTGTTGCGCCCACCGGGGATCTTCGTGGTCCTCGCGGCCGTCGCCCTCGTGATCGCGCTGATCGTGGCCCAGCTTCCCGGCGGCGACTCCGGCACGACGCTCGGCATCTCCGAGCTGGAGCAGAAGCTGGCGGCCGGCGACGTCGCCACGGCCAAGGTGGCCGACAAGGACCACGTGGTGAGTGGGAACCTGCGCGACGGCACCGAGTACCGCACCACGTTCCCCACCGAGTACGGCGACGACCTCACCAAGGAGCTCGTCGCCGCCGGCGTGACGGTGAAGGTCGACAACCAGCGGTCATCGCCGATCGGCAGTCTCCTGCTGTCGCTGCTGCCGACGTTGCTGATCCTCGGGGTCCTGGTGTGGCTCCTCACCAGCGCCCAAGGCGGCCGGGGCGTGATGCAGTTCGGCCGGTCACGGGCCAAGAAGTGGAAGGCGGAGGGCCCGCTCGTGACCTTCGCCGACGTCGCCGGCATCGACGAAGCCGTCGAGGAGCTCGTCGAGGTCAAGGAGTTCCTGGCCGAACCGGCCCGGTTCGAAGCCGTCGGGGCGCGCATCCCCAAGGGTGTGTTGCTCTTCGGGCCGCCGGGCACCGGCAAGACCCTCCTGGCCCGGGCGGTGGCGGGCGAGGCGGGCGTTCCCTTCTTCTCCATCTCCGGCTCCGACTTCGTCGAGATGTTCGTCGGCGTCGGCGCCAGCCGGGTGCGGGACCTGTTCAACCAGGCCAAGTCCCAGGCGCCGGCCATCGTGTTCGTCGACGAGATCGACGCCGTCGGACGCCACCGCGGCGCCGGCCTCGGCGGCGGCCACGACGAGCGGGAGCAGACCCTCAATCAGTTGCTCGTCGAGATGGACGGCTTCGACACGTCGACGGGTGTGATCCTCATCGCCGGCACCAACCGGCCCGACATCCTCGATCCCGCCCTGCTTCGCCCGGGCCGCTTCGACCGTCACATCGCCGTCGACCCCCCCGACCTCCAGGGCCGCAAGGCGATCCTCGCGGTGCACGCCAAGGGCAAGCCGATCGATCCTGCCGTCGACTTGTCGTTGCTCGCCCGGCGCACGCCCGGCTTCACGGGCGCCGACCTGGCCAACGTGCTGAACGAGGCGGCGCTGCTGGCCGCCCGGCGCGGCGCCAAGACCGTCCTCGGCGCCGACGTCGACACCGCCGTCGAGCGGGTCATGGCCGGGCCGGAGAAGAAGGCCCGCGTGATGTCCGACCGGGAGAAGCAGGTGGTCGCCTACCACGAGGCCGGCCACGCCCTCGTGGGCCACGTCGTGCCCCGCGGCGACCCGATCCACAAGGTGTCGATCGTCTCGCGCGGGCGGGCCCTGGGCTGGACGCTGGCCCTCCCCGAGGAGGACCGCATCCTCCACACCCGGTCAGAGCTGCTCGATCAGCTGGCCATGCTGCTCGGCGGGCGCGGCGCCGAGCTGCTCGTCTTCGGCGACCCCACCACCGGCGCCCAGAACGACATCGAGCGCGCCACCCAGATCGCCCGGTCGATGGTGACCCAGTGGGGAATGAGCGAGACCCTCGGTCCGGTACAGCTCGGTCCCGGCGACGCCGACGTGTTCGTGGGCCGCGACGGCCCCGCCGCCCGCGAGTACTCCGAGACCATGGCGACCCGGATCGACGACGAAGTCTCCCGGTTGGTGGAGGAAGCCCAGGCCCGAGCGGGCGCCATCCTGGCCGGTGAGCGCGCCACCCTGGATCGCCTGGCGGCGGCGTTGGTCGACCACGAGACCCTCGGCGAGGAGGATCTGACCGGGATTTTCGCCACGGTGAGTGGCGTCGGCTTGTCTTCGGTTCGAGGCTCGGCGGAGGCACCAGCGTAGACTCGGCTTTGATGCGGCCCCCCGCCGTGATGGGCGTCGTCAATGTCACCCCCGACTCGTTCTCCGACGGCGGCCGTTACTTCGAGCAGGCGGCCGCCGTCGCCCACGGGCTGGAGCTGGTCGCCCAGGGTGCGGCCGTGATCGACGTCGGGGGAGAGTCGACCCGGCCCTTCGCCAGTCCCGTCGATCCGGCCGAGGAGCAGCGGCGGGTGCTGCCCGTCATCGGTGCGCTGGCGCCCCACGTGCGGGTCTCGATCGACACCAGGAACGCCTCGACGGCCGAGGCCGCCATCGATGCCGGCGCCACACTCCTGAACGACGTGTCGGCGTCACTGGCCAAGGTGGCCGCCGCCCACGACGTGGGTTGGGTGGCCATGCACATGCTCGGCGACCCGCAGACGATGCAGGTGGAGCCGAGCTACGGCGATGTCGTCGCGGAAGTGCGCGCCTTCCTCGTCCAGCGGGCCGACGAGGCGGTGGCGGCGGGCGTGGAAGAGGTTTGGATCGACCCGGGGTTCGGGTTCGGAAAGACCCTGGCCCACAACCTCGCTCTGCTGGCCCACGTCGACGCGTTCGTCGCCACCGGCTATCCGGTCCTCGTCGGCCTGTCCCGCAAGCAGTTCCTCGGGCGCCTGCTCGCCGCCTCGGATCGGCGTGCCACCGAACCGCCGCTACCGGGGATCAGCGGGCCCGTGGCCGGGGCCGAGCCCGTTCCCACCGACGATCGGCTCGAGGGATCGATCGCCACGGCGGTGTGGGCCATGAGTCACGGCGTGCAGATGGTCCGGGCCCACGACGTCGCCGCCACCGTCCACGCCGCCTCCCTCGTGGCGGCCTAGGCAGCCCGCCGTGGTGAGCCGGATGAAGGGCAAGTGGGCCCAGGGCATCCAGCCCCGCAACTTCGCGTGGATCATCAAGGACCGTCTCGCCGTGTGCGAGCGCCCCGGTGGCTACGGCCCCAACCACCGCCGGGTCCGCCGCCAGGAGGAGATCATCTGGATCCGCGAGCAGGGCTTCGGCGTGGTCGTGTCGATCATCCCCTCGACACACAACCTCCACAACTACGACGAGCTCGGCGTCACCTATCTCCACCGGCCCTTCGGTGTGAACGACGACCCTCGCAAGGTGTTGGGGGACCTCTATCCCGAGCTGCACCAGTTGCTCGCCGAGGGCACGAGGGTGCTGCTGCACGGCGAGGAGGTGGGCGACCGCGTCGCCGGCCTCATCGGCGGCTACATCCGATGGGAGGGCATGGTTCCCGGCGGCCCGGAGACGATCTCCATCGTCGAGCGCATCACCGGACGCCAGCTCGATCCGTTCGGCCGCGGCCTGATCGCTCTCGCCGCCGAGCTGCGTGAGGAACGACCCCGGTAGCGTCGCAGCCGTGGCCGACATGATCGAGATCCGGGGCTTGCGCGCCCTCGGCATCATCGGCGTCAACCCCGAGGAGCGCAACCGACCCCAGCCGTTCGAGCTCGATCTCGACCTCGAAGCCGACCTGGCTCTCGCCGGCAAGTCCGACCAGCTGGCCGACACGGTCGACTACGGGACGGCGGTGGCGGTGGCCGAGACAGTCGTGCGGACCGAACGTCACCTGCTGCTCGAACGAGTGGCCCAGCGGATCGCCGACGAGCTGCTCGCCCTCGACCGCATCGACGCCGTCACCGTCACCATCCGCAAGATCCGCCCGCCGGTGCCGCAGGACGTCGCCACCGCGGCCGTCACGATCACGCGGCGTCGCAGCCCCGCATGACGCGGGCGTTCGTCGCCCTCGGCTCGAACCTCGGCGACCGCGCCTTCGAACTGCACCGGGCCGTGGCCGCCCTCGACGAGCTCACCGCCACCTCGTCCGTCTACGAAACCGATCCCGTCGGCGGCCCCACCGGGCAAGGGCCGTACCTGAACATGGTCGTCGAGCTGGAGACGACCCGGACACCCCGCCAACTCCTCGCGACGTGCCGGGCCCTCGAGCGCACGGCCGAGCGGCGGCGGCAGATGCGGTGGGGGCCGCGCACGCTCGACGCCGACCTGCTGTGGATCGACGGCGTTTCCGTGCACGAGCGCGACCTGGAGGTGCCGCACCCGCGGCTGTTCGAACGTCCCTTCGTGCTGGCGCCCCTCGCCGAGCTGGCGCCCGACCTCGTCCCCTCCGGATGGGAGAAGGACTTCGACCACCTCGGCATTTCCCGTCTCGGCCCTCTGGACGAACTCGTAACGTGACGCATCCATGACGTGGCTGGGGGCACACGAGCTCGATCTGCTCGTGCTCGGAAGTGGCGTGGCGGGCCTTTCGGCCGCCGTGCGCGCCGCCGACGAGATGGCCCTGCGGGTGGGTGTCCTCACCAAGGGGGAGCTGTCGCAGGCGGCGACCCGCTGGGCCCAGGGCGGCGTCGCCGCTGTGCTCGGCGGCGACCCCGACTCCACCGACCTGCACCTGGCCGACACGCTCGCGGCGGGCGCCGGCCTCTGCGACGTCGACGCCGTGCGCGTGTTGGTCGACGAAGGACCGGGACGGGTCCACGAGCTCATCGCGATGGGCGCCGCCTTCGACCGCGACCGGGAAGGGGCGCTGCTCCTCGCCCGCGAGGGCGGTCACTCCCTGCCGCGCATCGTCCACGCCGGCGGGGCCGCCACCGGCGCCGAGATCGAGCGGGCCCTCGTCGACGAGGTGCGGGAAACGGCCGCCGCCGTCTGGGAACGATGGTTCGCCCTCGACGTCCTCACGGGCGGCGACGGTCGGTGCCGCGGCGTCGTCGCCGTCGACCCCGACGGCGAGCGCCACGACATCAAGGCGCGCCATGTCCTGCTGGCCACGGGCGGAACCGGTCAACTGTTCGCCGCCACCACCAACCCGCTGCAGTCGACGGGTGACGGGCTCGCCATGGCGTTGCGCGCCGGCGTGCCGGCGGCCGACATCGAGTTCGTACAGTTCCACCCCACGGCACTGTTCAGCCCGCGCATGCCCCGCCCGCTGTTGTCCGAAGCGCTCCGGGGCCACGGGGCGCTCATCCGCGACCGGGACGGCGAGCGCTTCGTCGACGAGCTCCGACCCCGGGACGTGGTGGCGCGCGCCATCACCGCCAAGCTCATCGAGCAGGGCACCGACCACGTGTGGCTCGACGCCACTGGCCTGGCCCGCTTCGACGAGCGCTTCCCCACCATCGCCGCCGACCTCCACGCCGCCGGGCTCGATCCGGCCCGTGACTGGCTGCCCATCGCGCCGGCCGCCCACTACCACTGCGGCGGCGTGCTCACCGACCTCAACGGCGCCACCGCGTTGCCGGGCCTGTGGGCGGCTGGGGAGGTCGCCAACGTCGGCGTCCACGGTGCCAACCGGCTGGCGTCGAACTCGCTGCTCGAGGGCATGGTGTATGGGCCGCGAGTGATCGAGGCGATCGGCCAGGGCGTGGAGGGTCCGGAGCGCAGCGGCGCCATGCGCGCCGCGCTGGGGCCCGCCGGCGAGGACGGCACCGACGTGATCGGTGGCCATCGCATCGAGCGACCGCCGAATACCGCCGAGCCACCTGCCGTCGGCGACGTCGCCCTGCTCCGGTCGCTCCTGCAGCGCACGATGACGCGCTGCGCCGGTGTGCTGCGGTCGGCCGCCTCCCTCGACGAAGCCCGTCGCACCGTCGACGCCGTTACCGCCGGAGCCGCCACAGAGGCGCCGTCACCGGCCCGCGTCGAGCTGCTGAACCTGGTCGAGGTGGCGCGCGCCGTGCTGGCCGGCGCCATCGCCCGCGAGGAGAGCCGCGGCTGCCACACCCGCGCCGACCACCCCGCCACCCTCGACGCCTTCCGGGTGCGTCTGGTGCAATAGCGCGCCTCTTCCCGCCTTCCGTTTCGCGCTTGTTCAAGAACCTGTGAGGTTCTCAAACGAGCGTGAAACGGGGGGCGGGTACGCTCCCGCCTACATGGCGACCAGCGCGTCGAACCTCCGCAACTCGGCCGACCGGGTCGTGCGGACGATCGGGAAGCTCCTCGCCAAAGTGTGGTTCCGGTCGGTGGAGGCCGAGGGCACCGATCGGATCTCGGTCGATCGGCCGGTGCTCATCTGCGCCAACCACGCCAACGGCTTCGTCGATCCCGTCCTGATCGTGGCCACGTCGCCCCGACCGGTGCGCTTCCTCGCCAAGTCGACCTTGTGGAAGATCCCACCCGTCGGCACCATCCTCAGCCTGGCCGGCGTGTTGCCGGTCTACCGCCAGCAGGACGGCGGCACCCACGGCAACGTCAACACGTTCTCGGCGTGCGACGCCGAGCTCGCCGACGACGGCGCCATCGGCATCTTCCCCGAAGGCACCGTGAACGACACACTGAAGCTGCTGCCGCTCCACACCGGGGCCGCTCGCATCGCCCTCGGGGCCAAGGCGGCCGGTGCCGAGGCGCTGCGCATCGTGCCGGTCGGTCTCCTCTACG
>JBKOXV010000237.1:0-5473 GCA_046725105.1 bacterium
ACCTTGGCCAGCGTCTCGTCGCTCAGCTGGGTCCGGCTGAGCGACCCGTCCCGGCTGGCGCGCGAGCCCTCGGGCACGCCACCGAGATACCGGCTCGTCAGGACGCCCTGGGCGAGGGGCGAGAAGGCGATCACCCCGACGCCCTCTTCCCCGACCACGTCGAGCAGGTCCGGTTCGATCCATCGGTTGAGCATCGAGTACGACGGCTGGTGGATGAGCAGCGGCGCGCCCAGCTGCCGCAGCCGGCGCGCGGCCTCGCGGGTCCGCCCCGCCGAGTACGACGAGATGCCGGCGTAGAGCGCCTTGCCCTGATGGACGGCGGACGCCAGCGCGCCCATCGTCTCCTCCAGCGGCGTGTCGGGATCGAACCGGTGCGAGTAGAAGATGTCGACGTAGTCGAGGCCCATGCGACCCAGGCTCTGGTCGAGGCTGGCCAGCAGGTACTTGCGCGATCCCCATTCGCCGTATGGGCCGGCCCACATGTCGTAGCCGGCCTTGGTGGAGATGAGGAGCTCGTCGCGGTACCGGGCGAAGTCCTCGCGCAGGATGCGCCCGAAGTTGATCTCGGCCGACCCGTACGGCGGGCCGTAGTTGTTGGCGAGATCGAAGTGGGTGACGCCGAGGTCGAAGGCTCGGCGCAGGATGGCCCGACTCGTGTCGACGGGACGGTCGTCGCCGAAGTTCTGCCACAGCCCGAGCGACACGGGCGGCAGTTGCATCCCGCTGCGGCCGCACCTCCGGTAGGCGACCTTGGTGTAGCGATCGGGGCCGGCGACGTACCTCATCGCCCCCGATCATCCTCACAGCCGACCGAGCACGTCCAGAGGGAACGCCGGGTGGGCGAGCGGCCGGGTGACCAGCTGCAGCAACACATAGACGTTGTCGTCTCCGGCCGACCGGTTGAGGTGGACGACGCCGCAGCCGGTGCAGCGATGGACGAGGACCCATTCGCCGTCGCCGCGGACTGTGATGGCGAGCGGTTCCATGGCCGAGCCGCAGTCGGCGGCCCGGTCGCCGGGACAGTCGTCGACGTGGCGACTCCACAGGCAGTGGGGACAGTGGTTCCGATGGGCGGTGCCTACGGCGTCGGTGGGGACGTCGAGGCCGCAGTGCCGGCACCGGAACGAGCTCGGACCGCGGGGCCGAGCGCGATGGCGCTGCTGGCGCGACAAGGGTGGACCTCCAGAACGGGGGCGGACGGTGACGAAGGGGGCGCGTCGCCGCCGCAGTCGCTGCCGCTAGGGCAGCGGGGAGGGACGCGCCGCGGTCGCCACCGTCACAGACACCGTTCCCTCCATTCCTCGGTCCGGGCCGGCGTTCATCGCCGGCAGCTCGGCGCCATCACACCACGGTCTCGTCACGGAATCGAGCGATTTTCGCTCACCGGCGTGACAAGAACCGGGGCCGCAGGGCGGCGGGTCGGTCAGTCGTCGGCGTCGAAGATGGAGGCGCGGCGGCCGAAGAGGGTGAGCGACTGCGAAACGGGCACGAGGTCGCGGCGGTGGCGGCGCTCGGCCTCGGCGATGCGCTCCTCGGCGTCGCGCCGGACCCGATGCAGCTCGCCCTGGAGGCGGGCGAGCTCGGCCTCGAGTTCGAGCACGCGGCGCACGCCGGCCAGGTTGAGGCCCTCGTCGGTGAGCTCGGCGATGCGCCGGAGCCGGTCGAGGTCGGTATCGCTGTACCGGCGGTTGCCGCCGGCGGTGCGGGCCGGGTCGAGCAGGCCCTTGCGCTCGTAGATGCGCAGCGTCTGCGGGTGGACGCCGGCCAGCTCGGCGGCGACGGAGATCACGTACACGGCCCGATTGCGGGGATCGGCCATCAGGAGGGCACCTCCATGTAGGCGCGCGGCGACCTGGTGACGGCCGCCTTCACGGCCTCGGCCGCCTCTCGCTCGGCGTCGGTGGGGCGGGCCGGCACGGCGACGTCGACCGTGACGATGAGGTCGCCGGTGTGCTTCTTGGCCGCGATCCCCCGTCCCTTGACGCGGTGCTTCGACCCGGGCTGCGTGCCCGGCTTCAACCGGATGCGCACCCGACCTCCTTCGAGCGTGGGCACTTCGATGTCGGCGCCCAGCACCGCCTCGGCGTACGTGATGGGGACGCGCAGCGTCAGGTCGTCGCCCTCGCGGCCGAACAACGGGTGCGGCTCGACGTGGCACTCGACGAACAGGTCGCCGGGCGGACCGCCGTTGCGGCCGGGCGCCCCCCGGCCCTTCAGCCGGATGCGCTGGCCGTCGGCCACGCCCGCAGGGATGCGGACCTTCACCTCCCGCGGGCGATGCTCGACGCCGGTGCCGCCGCAGTTGGTGCACGGGTCGTCGATCAGCACGCCCTGGCCGTGGCACGTCGGGCACGGCGAGGAGAACGAGAAGAACCCCTGGTTGTCGTCGACCACACCGCGGCCCTGGCACGTTGGGCACACCCGTGGCGCCGTACCCGGCTTGGCGCCGGTGCCGTGGCAGACGGAGCAGACCGCCTCCGACGCCAGCTGGAGGGAAGTGGTGATGCCGTGCACGGCGTCGGTGAACGACAGCGTCAAGGTGGCGACGAGGTCTTCGCCCCGCCGCGGCCCGACGCCGCGGGCGGCGGCACCGCCCTGACCCCGAGCGCCCCGGCCGAACATCTGGCCCAGCAGGTCGCCGAGGCCGTCGCCGGTGTCGAACCGGAACGAGCCGGCGCCGGGCGCACCGGCACCACCGGCGCCTCGGCCGAACGCGGCGCCGATCGGGCCCATCTTGCGGACCTCGTCGTATTCCTTGCGCTTGGCGTCGTCGCCGACGACGTCGTAGGCGGCCGAGATCTCCTTGAACCGCTCCTCGGCGCTGGCGTCACCCGGGTTGGCATCGGGATGGTTCTGGCGCGCCAGCTTGCGGTACGCCTTGGTGATGTCCTTCTGCGAGGCGCTCTCCGGCACCCCGAGGACCTTGTAGTAGTCCTTCTCGAACCACTCCCGCTGCGGCGCCATCGATGGTGCTTACCCCTTCACCTTCACCATGGCCGGGCGCAGGACACGGCCCTTCCACCGGTAGCCGGTGCGCATCACCTCGGCCACGAGCGGCTCGTCGACGTCTCCCTCCTCGTGCATGACGGCGTCGGCCTCGGTGGGGTCGAACGGCTTGCCCTGGAGGTCCATGGCCTCGAGGCCCTGCTTCTGAAGCGCGCCGATCAGCGCCGACCAGATCGGCTCGACCTGCTCGGCGCCGTGGGCGAACGCTGCCTCGCAGGCGTCGAGCACCGGCAGCAGTTCCTCGACGAGGCGGGCGGTGGCGCGGTGCGCCTCCTCCCCCGCCTGCGCCGAGACGCGCTTGCGATAGTTCTCGAAGTCGGCCTGGAGCCGGAGCGCGATGTCCTTGAACTGGTCGCGCTCGGCGGCCAGGGCGCTGATGTCGGACGAGACCTGCTCGGCGGCTTCGGCCTCGCCCGACTCCTGGCCGTCGACGTCGCCGGCGGGCGCACCCAGGTCGCGATCGCGGACGGGCTCATCGGTCACGACTGCTGCCCGTCGTCGTCCACGATCTCGGCGTCGACGATCTCGTCGTCGGCCGCTCCGGTGGCGCCACTCGAGCCCTGGCCGGACGCCGAAGTGCCGGCGGCGTTGGTGTCACGGGCCGCCGCCTCGTACAGCTTCTGGCTGAAGCTCTGGCTGGCTGCCATCAGCTTCTCGGTGGCGGTCTTGATGGCTTCCACGTCGGACCCCGTCTACGCCTTCTTCTGGTCGTCGAGGGGACCCTCGACGGCGGCACGCTCGTCGGTGGACACCTTGTCGCCCTGCTCGCGCAGGACCTTCTCCGTCTGGTACACGAGCGAGTCGGCGTTGTTGCGCACCTCGGCCTCGGCCCGGCGGCGCCGGTCCTCTTCGGCGTGCGACTCGGCGTCCTTCACCATCCGCTGGATCTCGTCCTTGTTCAGCGAGGACTGACCCGTGATGGTCATCGACTGCTCCTTGCCCGTGGCCCGGTCCTTCGCCGACACGTGGACGATGCCGTTGGCGTCGATGTCGAAGGTGACCTCGATCTGCGGCACGCCACGGGGTGCGGGCGGCAGGTCGACGAGCTGGAACTTGCCGAGCGTCTTGTTGTACATCGCCATCTCGCGCTCGCCCTGCAGGACGTGGATCTCCACCGACGGCTGCATGTCCTCGGCCGTGGTGAACACCTCGGTCTTGCGGGTGGGGATGGTGGTGTTGCGCTCGATGAGCCTCGTCATGACGCCGCCCTTGGTCTCGATGCCGAGCGACAGCGGCGTGACGTCGAGCAGCAGGACGTCCTTCACCTCACCCTTCAGCACGCCGGCCTGGATGGCGGCGCCGACGGCGACGACCTCGTCCGGGTTGACGCCCTTGTGGGGCTCCTTGCCCGTGAGCGACTGCACCAGGTCCTGGACGGCCGGCATCCGGGTGGAGCCGCCGACGAGGATGACGTGGTCGATCTGACCCTTGGTGAGGCCGGCGTCGGAGATGGCCTGCTCGAAGGGCGAGCGGCAGCGCTCGAGGAGGTCGGCCGTCATCTCCTGCAACTTGGCGCGGGTGAGCGACTCGTCGAGATGGAGCGGCCCGTCGGGGGTGGCGGTGATGAACGGCAGGTTGATCTGCGTCTGCTGGACCTGCGACAGCTCGATCTTGGCCTTCTCGGCCGCCTCCTTGAGGCGCTGGACGGCCATGCGGTCCTGCGAGAGATCGATGCCGTGGGCCGACTTGAACGTCTGCACGAGCCAGTCGATGACCCGCTGGTCCCAGTCGTCGCCACCGAGCTGCGTGTCGCCGTGGGTGGACTTGACCTCGAACACGCCGTCACCGATCTCCAGGATCGACACGTCGAAGGTGCCACCCCCGAGGTCGAACACGAGGACGGTCTCGTCGGACGAGCCCTTGTCGAGGCCGTAGGCGAGGGCGGCGGCCGTCGGCTCGTTGATGATGCGAAGCACCTCGAGCCCGGCGATCTGCCCAGCCTCCTTCGTGGCCGTGCGCTGGGCGTCGTCGAAATAAGCGGGGACGGTGATGACGGCCTGGGAGACGGTGTCGCCCAGGTAGCCCTCGGCATCCCGCTTCAGCTTCTGCAGGATGCGGGCCGAGATCTCCTGCGCCGTGTACCTCTTCCCGTCGATGTCGATCGTCCAGCTCGTGCCCATGTGGCGCTTCACCGAGCGGATGGTGCGGTCGGGGTTGGTGATGGCCTGGCGCTTGGCCACCTCGCCGACGAGCACCTCGCCGGCCTTCGAGAACGCCACGACCGAGGGGGTCGTGCGGCTGCCCTCGGAGTTGGGGATCACGACCGGGTCGCCGGCCTCGAGGAACGAGACGACCGAGTTGGTGGTGCCGAGGTCAATGCCGACGGCCTTGGCCATGGTGGGCGCTCCTCCGGACTCAGCGATCTGTTCTTACGTAGGAAAACATAGCAAACTTGAGTGCGTCACTATCAACCTCGGGGCGCCGCCGGGCATTCCCCCGGTTCGCCCGCCCCCTCGAAGGTTCAGGC
>JBKOXV010000318.1:0-7035 GCA_046725105.1 bacterium
GCCGCACGCCGTACAGCGCGTGCGGCCCTGCGACGTTCCGCCATGTCGATGGTTAGAGCGTCTTGAACAGAACGTGGCCGTCGCTCATGTTGACAGATCCGTTGCCCGTGACCGTGAACGTGAGCGTGTTGCTCGCCTGGAGGATGCTCTGTTCGAAGTTCTCCTGTACGACCCGCTTCACGTTGTTGCCGAAGGTCTCGGTCAAGATGCTCGTGTTGTTGATCGTGACCTCGAGTGTCGGGGTGCCGCTCGTCGGGTTCACCTCGATGGAGAACACTCCGTTCTTCGTGGTGTCGGCGTTGGGCGTGGAGAACGCGAGGTCCTCGTCGATGTCGCCGTTCGCCTTCGGCAGGACGATGTTGCCGTCCTGAAACGTCCTGTAGTCAACTGCCATGGTGAGCTCCTTGGGCTCGTGGGGTCCGCCCGATGCGGAACCTCGTGCGAGGCAGTGTGCGTGGCGCCCGCTAGCGAGGCGCTAGCGGGCGACGGCTTCGCCGTCCCCGCCGTGATCGACGTCGGCGGCTGGATGTTCGCGGGCTCCGTGGCTGCCCAACTCGGCGTGCTCACCGCCGCCGACTAGGGCGTCATGTTGCGTCGGGCGATAACTACCGGCACTTCTCCGAGAGCATCTAGACCTGTCTTCGGTAGCGGAGCCGGTACTGTCGTTCTTACTGAGGACGACGCATCGCGGCCGTCGCCCAGGATTCAGGGCAAGCCGGGCAGGACGTCGGCCCCTTCCGTTGGGAGAAATCGACAGCTCCGTGTGCCCGAGCTGGGACGCCGGATTAGCTGGCCGACGAACACCAATTCCGTGGACACACGAGTCATCCGGCCTGCCGCAGGAGGATCCTGGTGGCGGGCTCGGGCTCGACACCGAACTCGTTGAGCATGGCCATCGTCCGGTCGACGGCGACGCTGGCCCGCTCCTGATTGCGGCCGTGCAACGCGGCCGCGATGGCGAGGCGATGCGCTCGCTCCGAGTAGGGGTCCAGCGTGAGCGCCCGCTCGGCATCGAGCGACGCGTTCGCCAGCTGTCCGCGCGCCAAGCGGAGCTCACCCAAGTCCAGCATCGCGCCCAGCTGCAGCAGCCGCACGTGCTCGATCTCGTGCACCTCGCCCGCCACCGAGCCGAGGTCGCTCAGCGGTTCGCCCCGCCACCACGACGTCGCCGCGCTGAGCAACGAGACCGTGCGGTCAGTGTCACCGCGTGCCCGGCTCGCGGCGGCCTCACCGACAAGCCGTTGAACCTCCCACAGATCGACGACGAGGTACTCGGAGCGGTGCAGCGAGATCGTCGTAGCGTCGGCACGGAGGTGGAACGACGCCTCGCCCGTCGGGCGCTCGGGCTCCAGGAGCTGGCGGAGGTAGGTCAGCGTCACACGAAGGTTGCGTGCCCCGTCGCGCTCGTCGCGGTCCGGCCAGAGACGGTCGATCGCCCGGTCACGGCTGAGCTTCCCGTGGACCACGAGCAGCGCGAGCAGCGTGCGGACCCGTGCCCGCCGAAGCTCGGACGCGTCGACCGTCGCCCCGTCGAACGCGACCTGCATTGGGCCGAGGACGCAGATCTCGACCTGCTGCGACGGCACCGCCGGTAGGTGGGCGAGCAGGTCGTTGGCCGCCTTCCTGACGCCGTTTGACTCGCGATCGGCCAGGTGGCGCAGCTCGGCCCGTGCCGGTTCGGGAACCTGGTCGACGAGCCATGCGCCGAGGCGCGCTCCGCTCGGGTGCCGGTCGGCATGCAGGCGGCAAGCAAGCTCGATCGACCACGCCAGCGGCAGTGTCGTGAACACGTGTCCCGGATCGACGTCGCACGGCGCGACGTGACGTCCGGCGCGCAGGTCGACCAGAAGGCGGCTGGTGGCTCGTGCCTTGTGGTGCGTCGGGGCGAGCGTGGCGCTGTCCCAGCGGGCGCGCAGCTCGGGGACGAGCACGTAGCCGATCGGCAGGAACCGGCGTAGGTGCTGTTCCAGGATTGGGCTGGCGCCGTGCGCCGCCGCGACGCCGGCGACGAGGCCCGCCGCGCGTGCCTCGTCGCGGTCGACGAGTGCGCACAGGGCGCGTGCGACGGTGTCGAGCACCGCGTCGCGGGTGTTGGTCAGCCCGTTCGTGGCCTGGATCCCGGCGCCGCGGCCCTCGACCAGGCGATGCACTTCGTCGCGCCGACCGGTGGACGCGAGCAGCGACGCGACCAGGGTACGCCGCACGAACTCGTCGCGGGAGTTGAGAGCAGGCAAGTCGACCATGGGCCGTCCGAGCGCGACGAGGTCGGACGGCTCGCCGGCCATCCACCGCGAGATGGCCCAGAGGTACGCAGCGACTTTGTCGTTGCTCCCCGCCAGCAGCTTCCGGGCTATCTCGACGGCCTCGTCGGCCCGGCCGCCGATGAGAAGGCAATGGATCTGCAGGCGGCCGGCGACGGTCTCGAGCGCCGGCGGCACCCGGTCGACGCGGGCCAGACGTAGCTCGCCAAGCGCACGTTCGACATCGCCTCCCATCTCGGCTGCGACGGCTGCGATCGAATGGACCGCGAAGTTGACGACTGGATGGTCGTGCGCACCGGGAATGGCGGCCGCCCGCTCGGCGAGCGCGATCAGTCGAGCGAGGTCGCCTCGTGAGTGGGCCGCGATCGTGCCGACCGCGAGCGCGACGATCTCGCCGTCGTGGCGACCGCCGGATCGGAAGGCCTCGGCCGCTGCGTCGACGTCGGCGTCGATGCCGCCGTCGGTGAAATCAAGAGCCTGGCGGACCACGGCGTCGAGCAGGCGTGTCTCGGGCGCGTCGGGCCGGCCCCGTTTCAGCACCCGGCTCCACGGCCGCACGGTGTCGACCGGCAGGGCCGAGATCGTGCCGCTGATCATCTCCAGTGCGATCTTCGCCAGCGCGTCGAGGTCGTGGTGGGCGACGGCGATGGCGCCGGCGCGTGCGAGGTCCCCGTCGACCATGAGCTGACCGACTACCCGCGCCCGCAGGTCGATGGTCTCCTCCGGCTCGAGGACATGCAAGAGCGCGGCGCTCCACAGCTCGTGGGCGCG
This sequence comes from bacterium, assembly GCA_046725105.1. Taxonomy (GTDB): domain Bacteria; phylum Actinomycetota; class Acidimicrobiia; order Acidimicrobiales; family Ilumatobacteraceae; genus DASXAI01. The sequence goes on from JBKOXV010000318.1 coordinate 3,033, forward strand.
AAACCGACCGTCCTCCGTTTGCGTGACGAGAGGGACCGTCGCCGCCAGGTTGTCCAAGTCGATGTCCGAGCCAACCACGTGCCGGACGCGGTCCCGATCGGCGTAGCCGAGGTTCGACAGCGCGAAGAGGGTGCGGCGCTGCGGCACCGACAGGCGGTCGAGAACTTCCTCGCGGGCGAACCTGATCGCGACGTCGGGCCGTACCGCGAGCGCAAGCCGCACGAGCGCGGGCCATCCGCCGAGCGCGGCCGCCGCCTCCGGATCACGCCCAAGACGGGATGCCAGCAGGTACGTCTCGTCGCGGGTGAACATCAGATCGTCCTGGGAGATCTCGACGAGCCGGTCGGCGGCCCTCAGCCGAGCCAGTGAGCCAGGGGGCGCGTGCCGCGCCGCCAGCACGAGGTGCGCGTTTACCGGCAGGTGCCGGACGAGCCGGTCGATCAGCTCGGCGCCCGACGATCCGGGCCTGATCTCGTGGGCATCGTCGAGCAGGAGGCAGACGTCGATCGGCGAGTATCCGGCGAGCACGTCGGCGAGGTGGCCAACCGGGTCGGGCCGGCGCCCGTCGGCGCCCACCGCCGCGAGCAGGTTGGCTCCGAGCCGGTCGGCGTCGACGTCGCCCGGCGTGCAGCTGTACCAGAGGTCGATCCCACGAGGTTCGAGCGCGTTGGCGCGCAACGCTTGTGCGAGCAGCGTCGACTTGCCGAAGCCGGCGCCCGCCACGACGACCGTGACCGGGTGCTGCCAGCGCGCGTCGAGCCGGTCGAGCAGGTGCCGCCGCTCGAGCTCGTCGGGCAGCGGCACGGGCAGCCCACCGGGCCGAGCGCTGGCAAACGTACGCACTATGGGACCCGAGCCTCGATGACCGCACCGGGATACCGGGCCCGAGCAACTTGGGACTCGGGTGCGTTGCCCATCACGATCCTCCAGCGGCCTGAGACCCTCGTCGGCCATCACGGGAGGGCAGCCAACGACCCCAGCCTAAGCACCTGACGGCCGGAACCTGACCGACTTCGCGCCGGCTAGCGCTCCGCTAGCACACCGGGCGCATCGTGAGCGGTGCATCCACCGACGAACCATCTGCCCAAAGGAGCGTGTGATGCCCATCGACCTGTCCGACATCCCGACCGCCGTCGCCGACTACCTCGACAACCACGTGACCACCGTCGTTTCGGAGGTGTCCAGTGGCGGCACAATCGAAGACGGCGAGACCGGCACCTACAGCGTGACGGTGACGAACGCGGACGCACCTGACGGCGTGCGCCTCGTCAATGTCCGGTACCACCTGACGATCTCGCCTTCGACGGTGGCCAAGCTCGTTGCCGACACGAGCGCTCTAGCTCCGAAGCGGGCGACGATCGACCCGAACGGCCCCACGCTTGGCTTCGGTGAGCTCACGGACGTGATGTTCATCTTCCCCGTGGCCGGCGCCCTGCCGCAGGCCGAGCTCGACGTCGGCGAGTCCGCCACCTTCGACGGCCTGCAGGTCAAAGGCCTGAGGGCCGGCACGGCCACGATCAGGTGCCACATCCACGCCGACATCGACCAAGACAGCCTGTTCCCCAAGAGCGAGAACAGCCCCAACGGCCAACACGAATTCAGTGTGACCTGACCGTCGAGTCGGCGAGTCGACCGGCCGCGCCCAGATCGAGCGCCGACCGGAGGCGGGCGGTTGGACGGTGCAGACCGCTCGCCGCATCACCTGTCGCGCTCACCCTCGCGCCCCGCTTGCCTACCGAACCCTACGATCCGCGGTCGAGCGGGGTCTTAAACCGCGTGAACGGGTAATAGAGCCGGGGTGGTCGATGTCAACGCACCGCCGGACCCGAAGGCGACCTTCGAGCGGCTCATCGCCCTCTGTGAACCGGCCCGTCGCGACCTGTTCTTCTATGTCGCGGAGTGCGGCGGCTGGGTGTCGCGTGGCGAGGCGGCCGCCGCGCTCGGCATGCGGGCCGGGCTGGCTGCGCACCATCTCGATCGGCTCGCCGCTGTCGGGCTGCTCGATGTCGAATACCGGCGGCTCACGGGTCGCTCGGGGCCGGGAGCCGGGCGGCCCGCCAAGCTCTACCGCCGTGCGGTTGCTCAGCTGGAGCTGACGATCCCACCCCGCAATCGCACGCTGGTCGGCCAGCTGCTGGCCGAGGCCATCGCCCGCGCCGAGAAGGCGGCCGGTCCCGTGCGCCGGGCTCTGCTCGACGCCGCCCGCGACACTGGCCGAGCCGTGGCCGGTCAACGGACGGTCGGCCGGTCGCAAGGCGACCGCCGCAAGGCCCTCACCTCGATGCTGGCCCAGTATGGGTACGCGCCGCACGCGACGGGAGGCGAGCTCACCCTCGCCAACTGTCCCTACGAGCCGCTGGCGGCGCAGGACCGCGAGCTGGTGTGCGGCATGAATCTTGCTCTGGTGGAAGGTGCCGCCGCTGGGGTCGGGCTACAGGGAACGACCTGCGAGCTCCGGGCGCCGACAGGTGGCGGCTGTTGTGTCCATGTCCGGCCCTGGTCAGCGGATGCCGGACCGGCGGGCGGGTGAGCGGGTGGACTGGACGGGCTGGGCGATCTTCGGGCTCATCGCCACCGCCGCATTGACCGCCGTGATGATCGCGGCCCAGCTGGCCGGGCTCACGCGGCTCGATTTGCCGTTGATGCTCGGAACCATCGTCGTCGCTGACCCGGATCAGGCGCGCATCGCGGGCTTCTTCGTCCATCTGGTCAACGGCCAGGCTTTCGCCCTGGGCTACACCGCGGTGTTCGCCGTCAGCGGTCAGGCGACCTGGTGGGCCGGTGGACTGCTGGGTGCGTTGCACGGTGCGGTGGCGTTGCTGGTGATCGTGCCGCTGCTACCGGGCGCGCATCCGCGCATGGCGTCGGACCGGGCTGGCCTCTCCAGCGGCGCGGCCTTGGAGCCGCCGGGCCTGTTGGGCTTGAACTACGGGCGGGAGACGCCGGCGGTCACGATGGTGGCCCACGTGGCCTACGGCATGGCGCTGGGGCTGCTGCTCAATCCGGCCTAGCGTCTCGTATCGCGAGGGCGGCCTGGACGAGTGCAGCATGGGTGAGTGCCTGGGGGTAGTTGCCGAGCAGCTCGCCGCGGACCGGGTCGGCCTCCTCGGCCAGGAGCCCCAATGGACCGGCCAAGCCGAGCAGTTTCTCGAACAGCTCAGCGGCCTCGTCCACGGCACCCGTGGCGGCGAGCGCCTGGACGAGCCAGAACGAGCAGGGCAGGAACGCGCCCTCCTCGCCGTCTAGGCCGTCGTCGCCCCGAGGGTAGCGATACAGCAGTGGCCCGCCGGCGGACAGCTCGCGCCGGATCGCATCGATCGTGCCGCCGACGCGAGGCGACCTACGTGGCTCGAGCCCGAGAAGGGGAAGCACGAGCAAGGCGGCGTCGAGATCGTCGCGGCCGTAGGCGCGGACGAACGTGCCCCGGTCGGCGTCGAACCCGTTGGCGACGACATCCTTGGCGAGAGCGGCCCGTTCGGCACTCCAGCGGGCCCGGCGCCGGGTCGAGGCGCCGTGTGTCTCGGCGATGCGCAACGCCCGGTCGAGCGCGAGCCAGCCCATGAGCTTCGAGTGGACATACTGCGCGGGCTCACCGCGGACCTCCCAGATGCCGGAGTCGGGTTCGCGCCACCGGTCCGCGACGTACTCGGCCAGCGCCGTGGCCGCCCGCCATGTCTCGCGGTAGAGGCGGTGGCCGGCCCGCACGAACAGCCACATCGCGTCCAGCACCCAGCCGTAGTTGTCGAGCTGATGCTGAGTGGCGGCGCCGTTGCCGAAGCGGACTGGCCGGCTTCCGGCGTAGCCGGGCCATGCCACCAACCGTTCCGGCGGCACCGTCCGTCCATGGAGCGTCAGCAGCGACGGCAAGCGCGGCCGTTGTAGGCGCGTGGCGTGCAGCAGCCAGTAGAGGAACGCGCCGGCTTCCTTCTCCATGCCGACGCCGAGGAACGCCCCGATGCCGATGCTGGCGTCCCTCGGCCAGGCGTAGCGGTAGTCCCAGTTC
>JBKOXV010000023.1:0-7204 GCA_046725105.1 bacterium
GCCGTGATGTGGCAGGATGGCCGCCCCCCATCCCAACCCGCACCCCAGCTTCGGAGGACCCCAACGATGAGATGGAAGCAGTCCCTGGCCGTGACGGCCCTGGGCGTCGCCCTGGTCGCGGCGGCCTGCGGCGGCGACAACAGCGGGAGCTCGGGCGCCACCACTGCCGCGGGCGGGGCCACCACCACCGCCGCCGGCACCACGACGACGGCCGGCTCCGGCGGGGCCACCACCACCGGCGGCGCGCCGGGCGGCACCACCAAGGTCTCCATCGGCGAGACGTTGGCACCGAAGTCGTTGGACATCTCGCAGGAAAGCGGCGCGGCCATCCCGCAGGCGCTGCTCTACAACGTCTACGAGACGTTGGTGAAGATCGACGACCAGGGCAAGTTCCAGCCGCTGCTGGCCAAGGACTACAAGGTTTCCGCCGACGGCCTCACCTACACGTTCACGCTCGACGACGGCCTCGTGTTCGCCAACGGCGACCCGCTCACGTCGGACACCGTGAAGCAGTCGTTCGACTACAACGCCGCCAACACCAAGGCGCCCGCCCTCATCAAGGGCACCTTCGCGCCCGTGGCGTCGGTGGCCGCCCCCGATCCCAAGACCGTGGTCGTCACGCTGAAGCAGCCGAGCCGCGACTTCCTCTTCAACATCGCCCAGACCGGCGGGGTGGTGATCGATCCGGCCAGCCGGGCCGACATCGCCACCAAGACCAACGGCAGCGGACCCTTCACTGTCACCAACTACACCACCAACGCCTCGCTCTCCCTGGCCGCCAATCCCAAGTACTGGGGCAAGAAGCCGGCTCTCACCGAGGTGGTGTTCCGCTACTACAGCGACCCCAACGCCTTGGCCAACGCCCTGAAGGCGGGCGACATCCAGATCACTGACAACCTCACGCCCGAGCTCTTCGACCAGTTCAAGTCCGAGACCGCCAACTACGAGACGGTCACTGGCACGTCCAGTGGCGAGACCATCCTGGCCATGAACAACGCCCGGGCGCCCCTCGACAACGTCAAGGTGCGCCAGGCCATCACCTACGCCATCAACAAGCAGGACGTCAACGACATCGCCGAGCAGGGCCTGGCCAAGATCATCGGCTCGCACTCGTCGCCCAACGACCCGTGGTTCAAGGACCTGTCGAACACGTATCCCTACGACCCCGACAAGGCCAAGTCCCTGCTGCAGGAGGCGGGCGTGTCGAACGTCAACCTCACCCTCGACGTCATCCCCACGCCCTACGCCCAGGCGACGGCGCCCGTGGTGAAGGACCAGCTGGCGAAGGTGGGGATCAACGTCACGCTGAACAACATCGAGTTCCCGCTCTGGATCGACAAGGACTTCACCAAGGGCGACTTCGACCTCACGATCGTGTCCCACGTCGAGGCCCGGGACACCAGCCTGTACGGCAACCCGAACTACTACTGGCACTACAACAACCCGCAGGTGCAGCAGCTCCTGAAGGACGCCGACGCCGCCACCGACGAGGCCAAGAGCAACCAGCTGTACGGCCAGGTGCTCGAGCAGATCAACGCCGACGCCGTCAACGACTGGCTGTTCCTGCTGCCCCGCCTCGAGGTCGTGAAGAAGGGCATCACCGGCTACCCGACGGGCTCCTACTCGCTCTCCTACGACGTCACGGGGATCAAGTAGGACCTGCCCCCCATTCCCTTTCACGCTCGTTTGACGACCTGACAGGTTCTCAAACTGGCGTGAAACCGATGGGGCCGTAGCGTGCGGCACCAGTGATCTTCATCCTCAGACGGCTGGTGATGTTCGCCGTCACGCTGTTGGTCGCGTCGATCGTGGCCTTCGCCGTGCTGGCCGTGCTGCCCGGCGACCCGGCCGAGGTGGCGGCCGGCACGCAGGCCACACCGGAACAGGTCGCCGCCCTGCGCGACGAGTACGGCCTCAACGGCTCCGTGCCCGAGCGCTACGCGCGATGGCTGGGCGATCTGCTCACCGGCGATTTCGGAACGACCTTCGTGTCGAAGCGGTCGATCGCCAGCGAGATCGGCACCCGGCTCCAGGTCACCATCCCGCTCGTGATCATCGGGATGGTCCTGGCCGTCGTGGTGGCCGTGCCGCTCGGGGTGATGGCCGCCGTCGGCCACCGCAAGCTGTCCGGCACGGCGGTGTCGGCGGCGGCCCAGCTCGGCATCGCCATCCCCGCCTTCTGGGCCGGCCTGATGCTCATCACGCTCGTCGCCGTGCGCTGGGGCCTCCTGCCGGCGGGCGGCTTCATCCCGTGGGGCGAGTCCCCCTGGGAGGCGTTCCGCTCGCTGCTGCTGCCCGCCATCTCCCTCGCCATCGTCCAGGCCGCCATCCTCACCCGCTACGTGCGCTCGGCCGTGCTCGAGGTCATGCGCGAGGACTACATCCGCACGGCCCGGGCCAAGGGCCTCTCGAAGCGGGCCGCCCTGCGCCGCCACGGGTTGCGCAACGCCGCCATCCCGGTCGTCACCGTGCTCGGCCTCCAGCTCACCGCCCTGCTCGTAGGGGCGGTGGTGATCGAGAACGTCTTCACGCTGCCGGGACTGGGCAAGCAGCTCCTCGACGGCATCAACAGCCGAGAGATCATCCTCGTGCTCGACATCGTGATGATCCTCGTGGCCGTGGCGCTCGTGGTGAACCTGATCGTCGATCTCCTGTACCTCGCCATCGATCCCCGGCTCCGGCGGTCCCGGTCGTGAGAGGCCGGTGGAACGCCGCCACCGTGATGGGCGGGGCCCTCGTCGCCGCCGTCGTCGTGACGGCCGTCGTGTCGTGGTTCTGGACGCCGTACGACCCCGAGGCGATCGACGCCGGCGCCCGGTTGGCCCCGATGAGCTGGTCGCACCCGCTGGGCGCCGACCGGTTCGGTCACGACGTCCTCAGCCAGATCATGGCCGGTGCTCGGGTCACGCTCCTGGTCGGCGTGGTCGCCGTCGCCATCGCCGCCGTCGTCGGCGTCCCCCTCGGCGCCCTGGCCGCCATGCGGGGTGGCTGGACGGGCGAGACGGTGATGCGGGCCAACGACGTCGTGTTCGCCTTCCCCGCCGTGCTCGTCGCCATCATGCTCGCCGCCGCCTACGGTGCGTCGACGTTGACGGCGATGATCGCAATCGGCGTCGCCAACGTGCCCGTGTTCGCCCGCCTGACGCGCGGCGAGACCCTGCGTGTCCTGTCGAGCGAATACGTGCTCGCGGCGCGCGGTGCAGGCCGACACCAACTCGGCGTGTACACCCGCCACGTGCTCCCCAACATCGCGCCGGTACTGATCGTGCAGGCGACGGTGCTGTTCGCCCTCGCCATCCTGGCCGAAGCGGCCCTCTCCTACCTCGGCCTCGGCACGCCGGCACCGACGCCGTCGTGGGGCCGCACGCTGCACGAGAGCCAGACGTTCTTCGGATCGCGACCGACGTTGGCCCTCTTCCCCGGTCTCGCCATCGCTCTGTCCGTGCTGGGCTTCAACCTGCTCGGCGATGGCCTGCGTGATGCCATCGATCCCAAGCTCCGGGTGGTACGGGCGTGACGGCGCCGCTGCGGGCCACCGCCCAACTCCTCGACGTCGACGACCTCCGCGTCACCGCCGGCGCCACCACCATCGTGCACGGTGTGTCGTTCGCCTTGGCTCCGGGCGAGCGCGTCGGGCTCATCGGCGAGTCCGGATCGGGCAAGTCGCTCACGGCGCTGGCGGTCATGGGGCTCCTGCCCGACGAACTGCAATCAAGCGGCCGCGTCACGTTCGACGGGCGCAACCTGATGAGCCTGTCGGACCGCGACCTCGGCGAGTTGCGCGGCGACCGCATCGCCATGGTGTTCCAGGAGCCGATGATGGCTCTGAACCCGCTGATGCGCGTCGGGCGCCAGGTGACCGAGGCGCTCACGCTGCACCGGGACCTCCGCCGCGGCGATGCCGACGCCCGCGCCCGGGAGTTGCTCGCCCGCGTGGAACTGCCCGACCCCGACTCGGCGATGGGCGCCTATCCCCACCAGCTCTCGGGCGGCCAGCGCCAACGGGTGATGCTGGCGATGGCGTTGGCGTGCGATCCGGCCGTGCTGGTCTGCGACGAGCCCACCACCGCCCTCGACGTCACCGTGCAGGCCCGCATGCTGCGCCTCATCGACCGCCTCGTCGACGAGGAGGGCAGCGCCCTGCTGTTCATCACCCACGACCTCGCCGTCGTGTCGGGCCTGTGCCAGCGGGTGCTGGTGATGTACGGCGGTCACATCGTGGAGTCGGGTCCGACGGCCGACGTGTTCGCAGCGCCTCGCCATCCGTACACGGCCGGCCTGCTCGATGCGTCGGCCGCCACGACCGATCGCCGGCGCCTCGATGAGCGGGGCCGGCTGCCGACTATCCCCGGCACCGTGCCGGCGGCCGGCCACTTCCCGAGCGGCTGCGTGTTCCGGACCCGCTGCCCCCGCGCGACCGAGATCTGCGCCTCGGAACCGCGCCTCGAGGGCGACGGTCGCCTGGCGGCGTGCTGGCACCCGATCGAGGCCCGGCCGTGAGCACCGCCATCCTCGAAGCCGTCGACCTCGTGCGCGACTACCGGCTGCCCCGACGCTCGTTGCGAACGCCGCCAGGTGTGCGCCATGCCCTGCGGGGCGTGTCGCTGGCGATCGAGCCGGGCGAGCGCGTCGGCGTGGTGGGCGAATCCGGTTCCGGCAAGACCACGCTGGCCCGCCTCCTGGTCGGTCTCGACCGGCCCACCGCCGGCGACGTGTGTTTCGAGGGCGAGTCGATCGTGGGCAAGCACGAACGCGACCTGCGCCGGCTCCGGACCGGCGCCCAGATGGTCTTCCAGGACCCGATGGGCTCCCTCGATCCGCGCATGACCGTCGGGGCCATCGTGGCCGAGCCGCTGGTCGGCCTGCGGGCGCCCGGCGACCACGCCGCCCGGGTGGCCGAGCTGCTCGACGCCGTCGGGCTGCCGGCCGGTTCGGCCCGCCGTTACCCGCACCAGTTTTCGGGCGGCCAGCGCCAGCGCGTCGCCATCGCACGGGCCCTGGCCCCCCGTCCCCGCGTGCTCGTCGCCGACGAGCCCGTGTCGGCCCTCGACGTGTCGGTGCGGGCCCAGGTGCTGAACCTCATCCTCGATCTGGCCGACGACCTTCATCTCACCGTGGTGTTCGTCTCCCACGACCTGTCGGTGGTGCGGTTCCTGTGCGACCGCGTCGCCGTGCTGTTCCAGGGCGAGATCGTGGAGCAGGGGCCGACGGAGGACGTGTACGAATCCCCGCAGCACGACTACACGCGGGCCCTGCTGGCCGCCGTCCCCACCGTCGAGGGCGGCCTGCCCGGCGTCACGGCACCGCCCGCCAGTAGATGATGGCGTCCTCCCCCTCCACCGCCCGCGGCACCTGGCCGATCTGGCGCCAGCCGAGCCGCTCGTAGAGGGCGCGCGCCGGGTTCGAGGCGAAGACCAGGTTGAACTGGATGGCGTCGAACCCGAACTGCGGGGCGCGGGTGATGGAGTCCTCGACGAGCAGCCGCCCGATGCGACGGCCGCGAAACGGCCCGTCGACCACGTAGCCGGCGTTGGCGATGTGCGCCGCCCGGCCCGGCTGGTTCGGCTTCAGGTAGTAGGCGCCGGCCAGGACGCCCTCGGTGGAGGCCACCACCACCACGCTCACGTGATCGATCCACGTCTCGTTGAAGGCGTCACGGGTCAGGGGCGGTGCGTGTGGGTACCCCTCCTTGGCTCCGACGATCCGGCCGAACAGCTCGAACAGCTCGAGCTCCTCGCCGGCCCGGATGGGGCGGAGCTCGACGGCAGCTCCCACGCCCGACCAGCCGTCAGACCGTGGCCGGCCACGGGCCGGCAGCGGGCTCGGCCTCGTGCATGCCGGGCCACGGCGGCATGGTGGTGATCACCACGCCGAGTCCGCCGTAGCCGGCGCGGAACTGGAACGGAGTGCCGGTCGGAATGACGACGCTGCACCCCTTGCGAACGTCGACGACGTCGTCTCCCACCGCTACCTGCCCGGAACCGCTCACCACGTACCAGACCTCCTCGACGGTGCGGTGCTGCACCGGCCGGGTGACGGCGCCGGCCGGGAGCTCGGCGTGAGCCATCGAGCCGCGGGTGCCGGTGACGAGGAGCCGGATCGACGATCCGTCCGGGGCGACGGCATCGGGCTCGGACGGGAGCTCCACGGCGGTGACCATCGCGGGATACTCGCGCAGTGGGCGACACCGAGCGCTATCGATCCCTGTCGTTGTGGCTCGACACACTCGGCGATCCCTACGAACCCCGCCCCCCGCTGCCGGGCGACGTCACCGCCGACGTCGCCGTCGTGGGAGGCGGCTACACCGGGTTGTGGACCGCCTACTACCTCCCCGAGGCCGACCCGTGGCTGCGCGACGTCGTGCTGGAGGCGGAGATCGCCGGGTTCGGCGCGTCCGGTCGCAACGGCGGCTGGTGCTCGGCCTCGCTGCCGACGAGCCTCGACGCCCTGGCCGCCCGCCATGGCCGCGACGGTGCCCTTGCCCTGCACCGGGCCTTGGTGGACACGGTCGACGAGGTGGGGCGTGTCACCGACAAGGAGGACATCGACTGCCACTTCGCCAAGGGCGGCAGCCTCACCCTCGCCACCGCCCCGCCGCACGTGGATCGCATCCGGGCCGAGGTCGACGGCGCCCGCGCCTTCGGGCTGGGCGAGGACGAGGTGCGCTGGCTCGGTCCGTCCGAGGCCCGCCATGTCGTCGCCGTCGACGGGCTGCGCGGCGCCCTGTGGTCGCGGCACTGCGCCGCCCTCCACCCCGGCCGGCTGGTGCGAGGACTGGCCGAGGTCGTCGAGGAAGAGCGGGGCGTGCGCATCTACGAGCTCACTCCCGTGCTCGAGATCGGGCCCAAGATCGTGCGCACCGACCGCGGCACGGTGCGCGCCCCCGTCGTCGTACGGGCCACCGAGGGGTTCACTGCCAGGATCGCCGGCCAGCATCGCCAGCTGGCGCCGCTCTACTCGCTGATGATCGCCACCGAGCCGCTGCCCCGGTCGTTCTGGGAGACCGTCGGGTGGCGCCAGCGCCAGACGATGACCGACGGACGGCGCCTCATCGTCTACGCCCAGCGCACCGCCGACGACCGCATCGCCATCGGCGGCCGGGGCGCGCCGTACCACTTCGGCTCGGCGGTGCGGCCCCAGTTCGATCGCGACGAACGGATCTTCACGTCGATACGTGTCTCTTTTTCAATTTTGTTAGCGGAAG
>JBKOXV010000311.1:0-5407 GCA_046725105.1 bacterium
CGGACCCGGCGACGTGCGGGTCAAGGTGGTCGCCAGCGCCCTGAACCACATGGACCTGTGGGTCACCCAGGGCCTGCCGAAGCCGCCGCTGCCCCACGTGCCCGGTTGCGACGTGGCCGGTGTGGTCGACGCCGTCGGCGAAGGTGTCCACACCGTGCGCCCCGGCGACGAGGTCGTGATCAACCCCGGCGTCTCGCCGATCGACGAGGTCGTCGCCCTCGGCAACGACAGCCCGATGGGCGCGGGCTTCAAGATCTACGGCGAGCACTGCTGGGGCGGGCACGCTACCTACGCCGTGGCGCCGGCCCGCAACGTCGTGGCCCGCCCCCCCGGCCGTTCGTGGGAAGAAACCGCTGCCTACCCGCTCGTGTACCTCACCGCCTACCGGATGTTGCGCCGGGGCCAACTCCGGGCCGGGCAGACGCTCCTCGTGGTGGGCATCGGGTCAGGCGTGTCGTGTGCCGCCCTCGCCCTCGGTCGGGCCATGGGCGCCACCGTGTACGCCACCAGCCGCAGCGAGGCCAAGCGCTCGCAGGCCGTCGCCATGGGCGCCGAGGCGGCCTTCGATTCGAGCGAGGCCAAATGGCCGGTGAAGGCGGACGTGGTGGTGGAGAGCGTCGGGCCGGCCACGTGGGAGCAGTCGGTGCGTTCCCTCAAGCCCGGCGGCCGCCTAGTGGTGTGCGGCGGGACGTCCGGCACCAAAGTCGAGATCACGCTGCCGAGGCTGTTCTTCGGACAGTTCGAGATCATCGGCTCGTCAATGGGCTCCTACCAGGAGTTCGCCGAGGTCACCGCGCTCGTCGCCCAAGGGGTACCGGTGCAGGTCGACGAGGTCTTCCCGCTGGCCGACTACCCCAAGGCCCTCGAACGCCTGGAACAGGGCGAGCAGCTCGGAAAGATCGTCCTCCAGCACTGACGCCCTAGCGTGGCGCCATGGCTGCCGTGGACGCCCTCAAGGAGCGGGTCGTCGCCGAGGTTGATCGGCGCGCCGAGCTCCTGCTCGATGCCTCGCACCGCATCCACGCCCGGCCCGAGCTCGGCTTCGAGGAACACCACGCCCACGACCTGCTGACCTCCGTGTTGATCGAGGCTGGCCTCGACACCGAACGGGGCGCCTTCGACGTGGCGACCGCGTTCCGGGCGACGGCCGGATCGGGCGCCGGACCCACCGTCGCCATCCTGTGCGAGTACGACGCCCTTCCCGAGATCGGCCACGCCTGCGGCCACAACGTCATCGCCACGGCCGGCCTCGGGGCGGCCCTGGCCGCGGCCGCCGTCGTCGAGGCGGCCGGCGGTCGCCTGGTGGTGCTCGGGACCCCGGCGGAGGAAGGCGGCGGCGGCAAGATCGTGATGGCTCGCCGTGGTGCCTTCGACGGTATCGATGCCGCCTTGATGGTGCATCCGGCCGACGCCGACCTGCTCGCCATGTCGAGCATCGCCGTCCAGCAGGTCGAGGCCGTCTACGACGGCCGGGCCGCTCACGCCGCCGCCTTCCCCTGGGAGGGCCGCAACGCCCTCGACGCCGCCGTGCTGGGCTACATGGCCGTGGCCGCCCTGCGCCAGCACATCCGCCCGACGGAGCGGGTGCACGGTGTGTTCACCCGGGGCGGCGACAAGCCCAACATCGTGCCGAAGGAAGCGGCCACCTACTGGTTCGTGCGGTCCGACACGCTGGCGTCGCTGGAAGTGTTGAAGCCGCGGGTGCTGGCCGGCCTCGAGGCCGGCGCCGTGGCCACCGGGTGCACGATGCGCCACGAATGGGACGACCACCCGTACGCCGACGTGCGCGACAACGGCGCTCTGCAGCGCGCCTTCGCCGCCAACGCCGGCGGCGTGGGCCGGCACCTGGCGCCGCCCGACCAGGACCGCAAGGTGGTCGGGTCCACCGACATGGGAAACGTGAGCTACCTCGTGCCGTCCATCCACCCGATGCTCCAGGTGGCGCCGGCCGGCATCCCGATCCACAGTCCGGAGTTCACCCGTTACGCCGGCGGCGAGGAAGGCGACCGGGCTGTGCTCGACGGCGCCAAGGCGTTGGCCATGACCGTGGTCGACCTGTGGGCCGACCCCGCCGTCATGCCCGCCGCCCGCGCCGAGTTCGCCGCCGGCCCGGGGGCCGAAAGCCCAGTCCAGTGACGGTCCACGGCCCGTTGGGCCCTCGGCCGTAGAGTCCTCCCTGCCTCTATGACGGTCTACGTGCCCGAGACGTTCACTGACGAGGAATGCGAGGTCCTGCGGCGCTACTTCACCAACCTCGACGGGCCGGTGTTCGCCCTCGTGAACCTGCCCGAGGTGGTCAAGGGGGCGCTGTTCGCCCGGTACTCGCGGTCGCCGAAGAGCCTGCGCCGGCTCTTCCTCGACGAGTTCGTCGGCGATCTCGACGTCACGGGCGACGCCTCCATCGACGCCACGGTGGGCCTGCGCCGCGCCGAGGAGCTGTACGACCGCGTCTTCGTGGAGTACGGCGACGATTCCGTAGCCCAGCTCGGTGGCGTGCACCTGGCGTGCGAGCAGGCTTCCAACCTTCTCACCAAGATCCTCGAGTGGGGCCGCCTGGCGAGCTATCTCGAGCAGAGCACGCGCTACGTCGCCTACGACAGCCGCATCGGCGGACGGTACCGCTATCACCGAGATCCGGCCGTGCTCACCTCGCCAATGGGCACGCGCTACGTGGGCGAGATGGACCGGCTGTTCGATACCTATGGCGAGCTGGTGGGGGTGCTCACCGACCACGTGCGCGCCACGGTGGCGAAGGACCCGAGCGACTCGGATTTCGTGTACCGCCAGGCCACCCGGGCCAAGGCTCTCGACGCGGCACGCGGTGTGTTGCCGGCGGCGGCCGTCTCCAACGTGGGCGTCTACGGCTCGGGCCAGGCGTTCGAGCAGCTCGTGCTGCGCCTGCGCGCCCACCCGCTGCCGGAGGCACAGGCCTACGGCGAGCTGGCCCTGCACGAGCTCCGCAAGGTGATCCCCAGCTTCCTTCGCCGCGTCGACCTCCCCGACCGTGGCGGGGCGTGGGCCGACTACCTCGTCAGCACCCGTAGCGAGACCACGGCCGTGGCGGCGCGGCTCTTCGGCCACGAGGTGCCCGCGGACGCTCCGTCCGTCACGCTGGTCGACTGGGATCCCGACGCCGAGGACAAGCTCTTGGCCGCCGCCGCCTACGCCGTCACCGACCTGCCCGAGCAGCAGCTCCTTGACCGGGTGAAGCAGCTGTCCCACCAGGACCGTGTCGCCCTCCTGCGGGCCTACGTCGGTGACCGGGCCAACCGCCGCCACAAGCCGGGCCGGGCCTTCGAGCGGGTCAGCTACCGCTTCGACGTCCTCGCCGACTACGGCGCGTTCCGCGACTTGCAGCGCCACCGGCTGCTCACCATCGAATGGCAGCGACTCACCCCGCGCCATGGCTACGTGCGGCCCGATCTCGTTGACGCCGCCGGTCGCGCCGGCGCCTTCGACGACGCCATGGCGCGGTCGGCGGCCCTGTTCCGCGCCCTCGACCCTCAGTTCCCCCAGCAGGCGTCATACGCCGTCGCCATGGCGTACCGGATCCGCTTCGTCATGCAGTTCAACGCCCGCGAGGCGATGCACCTCCTCGAGCTGCGGACGACGCCGCAGGGCCATCCCGCCTACCGGCGGGTGTGCCTCGAGATGCACCGCCTCATCGCCGAGCAGGCCGGGCACCGGGCCGTGGCCGACGCCATGGTGCACCTCACAGATGCCGAACCCGAGCTCGAGCGCCTGGCGGCCGAGCGGCGCGCCGAGCGACGCCGCGTCGAGCTCTGACGGCTTCCCGCTAGCGGCCACGGCTGAGACGCAGGTCACAGCGACCGGAGGTTGGTCTGCTCCCCGGGAGTCCTATGATCCCCGCCCGCGCGGCGCCCCCCAATCGACCGCGCAAGGGACGCAAGGCCATGGCAGACGAGGAAGTCGTAGACGAGGACGTCGAGTTCGGGGACGAGCTCGAGTCCGAGGAAGAGGAGCCCGACGATCTCGACGTCGACGAGCTCGACGAAGAGGATCTCGAAGAGGGCGACGAGTTCGAGGAGCTGGAGGCCGACGAGGATCTCGACGCGCTCGAGGTGGAGGAGGAAAAGGACGAACCCGACGCCGACGCCGAGGCGGTCGTGCGGCGCACCGTCGTCGACGAAGACGACGACGACGAAGATCTCGTCGATCCCGACGATGTCGAGGCCGATCTCGACACGATCCTCAAGGATCGGCTCGTCGCCGCCGAGGACGAAGCCGAGGAGGACGACGAGGAGGTCGAGGTCGACGATCGGGGCGATCCGGTCGACCGCATCCTGCCCAAGAGGCCCGGTGAGTTCGTCTGCCAGTCGTGCTTCCTCGTGAAGCACCCGAGCCAGCTCGCCGACGCGCGGCGGCAGCTTTGCAGCGACTGCGTGTGAGACTGGCGGCGCATGGCTGACGACAAGGGCCCTGTCGACCACCTCCTGGACGCGTTCGTCTTTGCGCCGCTCGGCTTCGTGTGCGGGTCCCGCTCGATCTACCCGAGGTTGGTGGAGGAGGGACGCACCCAACTGAGGACGCGCGTGCAGATCGCTCGGATGGTGGGCCAGTTCGCCGTGAGGAAGGGCCAGCAGCAGGCGGCCAAGACCATCGAGCGCCGGCGTTCGGAGCCGAAACCGGCCCCCGCCGAGCCGCCGGCCGGCTCGACGGCCGCCCGGCCCGCACCGGCGGCCGCCCACGATGTCGTCATCCCGTTGCGCGACGACCTCGACGATGAAGACGAGATCGCCGAGGCCGATCTCGCCATACCGTCGTACGGATCGTTGGCGGCGTCGCAGGTGGTGTCGCGCCTCGAGGGCCTGGCGCCAGTCGAGCTCGAGGCGGTGCGGCGCTACGAGGTCGCCCACCGGGGCCGCAAGACCGTGCTGGGCAAGATCGCCAACCTGCAGTCGCAGGCCTAGCTGACCAGTGGAGGGTTCGGCTCGGCCGGCCACCGCCGGCGACCACGCCGCCCTGTCGGCGTTGGCGACAGCGGCCCGGGACGCCGTGGCCGACCAACGGGGCGGTCGCCTGCTCCTGGCCCGTGAGCTGCGGGCGCTCGACCCGGTGTCGCTCGACGATCCCGATCGGCTCGTGGTGGTAGGAGCCGTCGACGACGTTCCCGTCGGTTACGCCGCCGTGGTGCTCGAAGCGCTCGAGGACGGCCGCCTGCTGGCCGTCATCGAGGCGTTGTTCGTCGAACCAGAGGCGAGGGAGGTGGGCGTCGGTGAGGCGATGATGGACCTCGTGCTGCACTGGGCGGCCGGGCGCGGCGTGGTCGGGCTCGACGGGCTGGCGCTGCCGGGCGACCGGGCCACGAAGAACTTCTTCGAGCGCTTCGGCCTCACGGCCCGGGCCATCGTCGTGCACCGGGCCTTGAACGACCGGCAGTGACGCC
>JBKOXV010000138.1:0-9237 GCA_046725105.1 bacterium
AGCACGTTCAGCCCCTCGAGGATGAGGATGTCGGGCTGGCGCACGACCAGCTCCTGGTCCGGGAGGATGTCGTACACGACGTGGCTGTAGATCGGCGCCCGGACCTCGGGATCGCCCGACTTCACGTCCCGAAGGAAGGCCAGCAGGCGTCGGGTGTCGTAGCTTTCCGGGAAGCCCTTGCGGTTCATGATGCCCCGCTGCTCCAGCACGGCATTCGGCTGGAGGAACCCGTCGGTGGTGACGAGGTCGACCTTCGGATGGTCGGGCCAGCGGGACAGCAGCGCCTGGAGCACGCGGGCGAAGGTGCTCTTGCCGACGGCGACGCTGCCGGCCACGCCGATCACGTATGGGACCTTCGGCGCGATGGTGCCGAGGAAGGTGGCCGACACCTTGTGGAGGTTCTGGGCCGCGGCCACGTACAGGTTGAGCAGCCGCGACAGCGGGAGGTAGATGTCGGCCACCTCGTCGAGGTTGATCCGGTCGTTGATGCCCCGCAGCGCCTCGAGATCTTTCTCCCGGATCGTCAGCGGCGTGGCCGCCCGGAGCACCCGCCATTCGTCGCGCGTGAACTCGAGGTACCGGCTGTGCTCCACCACGTCCACCCTAGGCGTGACACGTACTGTCGGACCCATTGACACGGTGACACGAAAGGTGCTCGGCGCGTGGTACACGCCGCCGGCGCTGGTCGACCACGTCCTCGACGAGGTGCTCGAGCCGGTGCTCGCCGCCCGGGCCGCGCCCGAGGGTCTGCGCGTCCTCGACCCTGCCTGCGGCGACGGGCGCTTCCTAGTGGGGGCGGCCGGCCGCATCCGGCGCCGCTTCGGCACCGTCCCGGCCGGGTCGCTCCACGGCGTCGACATCGACCCGGGCGCGGTGGCCGCCGCCCGCGCCGCCCTCGGCTCGCTCGGGGAAGTTGGATGCCAGGATGCCCTTTCGGGCGGTCTGGGCTCCAACTTCGATGTCGTCGTGGGCAACCCGCCCTTTCTCAACCAGCTGGCCGGCGCCACCAACCGGGGCGGCCGGTCACCATGGGGCGGCGGCCCCTACGCCGATACGGCGGCCGTGTTCCTGGCGCTGGCGCTGCGGGCGGCCCGACCCGACGGGGGACGGGTCGGGCTGGTGCTGCCGCATTCCGTGCTGGCCACGCGGGACGCGGCGCCGATCCGGTCGGCGGCGCTGGCCGGCGCCCGGCTCGACTCACTGTGGTGGGCTGGCGAGCTGGTGTTCGAAGCCGACGTGCTGACCTGCATCGCGACCTTCGTCCGCGGCGAGCCGCAGGGACCGGTGCGGCGCTTCCACGGCGCTCGCCTGAACCCCGTCGGCACCGTCGACGGGAACGGGTTGGCCGAGCGGCCGACGTGGAGCCACCTCGTGGCCGACGTCGCCGGCGTCCCGCCGGTGGCGCTCGCCGGCGACGCGACGCTCGGTGACCTGGCCGAGGCCACGGCCGACTTCCGCGACCAGTACTACGGCCTCGTCCCGTACGTGAGCGACGACATCGACGGCCCGCCGCTCGTCACGGCGGGGCTCATCGACGCCGGGCGGTCGGCGTGGGGCGAGCGGCCGGCGCGCTTCGCCCGGCG
Source organism: bacterium (assembly GCA_046725105.1). Lineage (GTDB taxonomy): Bacteria > Actinomycetota > Acidimicrobiia > Acidimicrobiales > Ilumatobacteraceae > DASXAI01. Next base: position 1,584 of record JBKOXV010000138.1, read on the forward strand.
CACGTTCGCCGCTCCCCGTGTCCCGCTGGATCGGTTGCCGGCTGGCCTGCGGGTCTGGGCCGAGACGCGGTTGGTACCCAAGGTGCTCGTCGCCACGCAGACACCGGTGATCGAGGCCGCCGTCGACGAGACGGGCGAGTGGCTGCCCTCGGTGCCGGTCATCACCGTCACGCCGCGCTCGGCCGGCGACCTGTGGCGGGTCGGCGCCGTGCTCACTGCGCCCGCGGCGTCGGCGTGGGCGGCGGCGACGTACCTCGGCGCCGCCCTGACGGCCAGCGCCATCAAGCTGAGCGCCTCGCAGCTGCTGACGCTGCCGCTACCGCCGCGCCCGTGGGATCCCGCCGCCGCCGCCCTCGCCACCGGTGACGTCCAGGCCTGCGCCCGCCGGATGGACGTCGCCTACGGGACGGACCTGTACGACTGGTGGCACGCGCGCCAGCAGCGGCGCCTCACTCGTCGACCGAGATGAGCAGGAGGACGCGTCGGTCGCGTACCATCGCCGCCCGGTAGTCGTCCCAGTCGGGGTGCTCGCCGGAGATCTGCCGGTACAGCGCCACCAGCCCCTCGATGGCATCGGCCGTCGGGACGACCTCGGCCGTGCCATCGATCTGCACCCACTCGCCGAAGAAGCCGTCGTTCATCACGCACAGCGTGGCGCGGGGATCGCGGCGGAGGTTCTTGGTCTTGGCCCGGTCGTCCGTGACGCTGATGGCCACCCGCCCGTCGTCGTGGAGACCGCACACGATGGGCGACGCCTGCAGGCGGCCGTCGCCGCGGCGCGTCACGAGCACGGCGTGGTGGTTGTGGCGTACGAAGTCCTGCTTGGCCTGGCGGCTCACGCCCACGGCGCCCGCGGCGACACGGCGCCGTCGCCGCCCGTCAACACGTCGACGCCGTCGTCGGTGACCAGCACCGTGTGCTCGAACTGTGCCGTCCGACGGCCGTCCGAGGTGGCGGCCGTCCAGCCGTCGGGCCACATCACGTGCTTCCACGAACCGATCGTGATCATGGGCTCGACGGTGAACGTCATCCCCGGCCGCATGATGTCGCTGGCCCGGGCGTCGTAGTAGTGCAGGATCTGCAGGTCGGTGTGGAACTGCTCACCGATGCCGTGGCCGATGAAGGCCCGCACCACGCCGTAGTGGTGCTTCTTGGCGTGATCCTCGATGGCTCGCCCGATGTCCGACACGGGTCGGCCGGGCCGCACCGCTTCGATGCCCTTCCACATGCACTCCTCGGTGACCCGGACGAGCTGGCGACTCTCGGGATCGACGTCACCGACGAGGAACGTGGCGTTGGTGTCGCCGTGGACCCCGCCGAGGTACGTGGTGACGTCGAGGTTGATGATGTCGGCGTCCTGAAGGGCTCGGCTGTCGGGGATGCCGTGACAGATGATCTCGTTCACCGACGTGCAGACGCTCTTCGGGAAGTGGTTGTAGTTGAGCGGGCTGGGGTAGGCGCCCCGCTCGATGCACAGGTCGTGCACGTAGGCGTCGATCTCGTCGGTGGTGACGCCAGGACGCACCGCCGCCCCGGCCAGCCGCAGCACCTCGGCGGCGACGGCACCGGCGTGGCGCATCCGCTCGATGATCTCCGGCGACTTGACCCGGGGCTCGGGTCGGCGGATCGGGACACCGTCGTCGGCGTACGGCGGCCGGACGATCGAGTCCGGCACCGTCCGCATCGGGCTGACCTCGCCTGGCAGCACCCGTCCTTCGAGCGGCTTGTGGCACCGCTTGTACTTGCGGCCGCTCCCGCACCAGCACATGTCGTTCGAGCGCAGCGTGGTCGCCATCGAGGTCACCCCACCAGGCTACGGCCGATTGGCGACGGCCGGACTCCAGCCGATTCTGACGAGGCTGAACCGCTTCTCCGGTGCACCAGTCTCGTCAGAATCCGCGCGTCGTGAGTCATCTGGCCCATTCCTGAGCGATCGCTTGGCGCCGTTTCTGTCGGCCACCTAGCGTGCCCCGCCCGGTGTCCCGGCGGACACGGATGGACACATGGGGCGGTGAAGTGCAATGGCAACGAGGATCGAGCGACCCTCGGTGGAGAACCGGCGCGGCGCCGGACCCAACACGCTCGTGCGGGTGGACCCGGGAGCACCCCGGCGGCGGTCGCGCCTCTCCGAGATCGTGATCGGTGTCGTCGTGGTGCTGGTGTTCGGCCTCGGCGTCGTCCTGTGGCACGCCTCGTCGACGCGGACCGAGGCGGTGCTGGTCCTGGCGCGGTCGGTCCGCGCCGGTGAGGCACTCGAAGCCGGCGCCCTGACATCCGAGGCAGTCCAGGTGGGCGGCGGCGTCGACCACGTAGCGGCCTCCGACGCCGGTCGCGTCGTCGGGAAAGTGGCAACGACCGACCTGGCGGCCGGCACGCTCGTCTCCCCGGGGCTGTTCGTGGCCCAGCCGGTCGTCCCGGCCGGCTCGACGGTCGTGGCGGCCGCCCTCGCCCCCGGGCAGTTCCCCACCTTCGGGTTGAGGCCCGGCGAGGCCGTCACCGCCATACGCACCGGCGACCGGTCGGCGGTCGACGACAGCGGTTTCGTGCTCACCCGAGCCACCGTCTTCGAGATCCGGATACTCGACGACACGGCGCGCACATGGATCGTGTCGCTGCTCGTGCCCGACGCCGCCGCCGCTCCGGTCGCCTCGGCCGCCGCCGCCAAGACCCTCTCGCTCGCCCTCGTTCCGGGGGCAGCATGAGCCTGATCGCCATCGGCTCAGTGCGGGGCGCACCCGGGGCGACGACGCTGGCGATCGCTCTTGCCGCCGTCTGGGACCGCGCCGGTCGCTTGCCCTTCCTCCTCGAAGCCGATCCGGACGGCGGCGTCCTCGCGGCGCGCTTCGGCCTCGGACACCGCCCGTCGCTCACCGACCTCGGCGTGCGGGCCCGCAGCTCGATCCAGGCCGACGACCTGTGGCAGGCGGCCCAGGCCGTGCCGACGCCCGGCGATGGCGGCGCCATTCCCGTCGTGGTGGCCCATCCGTCGTCCGATCAATGCCAGGCCACCCTGCGAACCGTCGGATCGCGCCTCGGCGCGTTGCTGGAGTCGATGCCCGAGCACGACGTGCTGGCCGACGTCGGCCGGCTCCGGCCCGGCTCACCTGCGCTCGGCCTCGTCGAGGAAGCCAGCCTCGTGCTGCTGGTGCTGCGGCCCCGCCTCGAGGAGGTCGACGCCGTGGCCCAACGCGTGGCGTCGCTGAACGAGCGGCGCTCGGTACGACTGGTGCTCGTCGGCGAGCGCCCCTATCCGCCCGGCGAAGTGGCCTCCGTGTTGGGCGTCAAGGTCCTCGGAATCGTCGCCGACGATCCCCGAAGCGCGGCGCCGTTGCGCGGCGACGGCGCCGGTCACGGGATTGGCCGGCTCCCGTTGCTGCGCTCAGCCCGAGCCCTGGCCGGACACGTGGTCGCGTATCTCGACGATGCCGGTGCGGCGCCGCCGGTGGTCGCGTGACACTCGACGCCCACCTCGTGACGGCGGTGACACGGGCCGTGCAAGAGCGCCTGGCCGAGGCGCGTACCGATCGCGACCGGAGTCGGCGCCACCGACTGCACAGCGCCGATGAGCGCCAGTTCGCCCGGCAAGTCATCGCCGACGAGCTCGATCGGCTGGCCCGCGATCGGCTGGCCGCCGGGCTCGATCCGATGGACCTCGACGCCGAGCACACCCTGGCCGAGGCCGTCCTGGCCAACGCCATGGGCCTGGGCCGGCTCCAGCCCTACCTCGACGATCCCGACGTCCAGGACATCCACGTCCGGGGCGCCGAGTCGACGTGGCTGAAGCACCGCGACGGCAGCCGCCACGACGCGCCGCCGGTCGTCGACACCGACGACGAGCTCATCGATCTCATCCGACTGGTGGCGGCTCGGATGGGTCGCAGCGAGCGCCGCTTCGACGCCGCCGCGCCCGAGCTCAACTTCCAGCTGCCCGACGGCTCACGGCTTTTTGCCGTCATGGACGTCTCGACCCGGCCGAGCCTCGTGATCCGCAAGCACCTCTTCTCGCTCTCGTCGCTAGCCGAGTTGCAGGAGCGAGGGATGGTCGACCGGAGCCTGCGGTCGTTCCTGGCCGCGGCCGTCCGCGCTCGCCGCAACGTCATCGTGACCGGTGGCACCGGCACCGGGAAGACCACGCTGCTCCGCGCCCTCATCAACGAGGTGCCTCGCCTGGAGCGGCTCGTCACGATCGAGGATGCCTACGAGCTGGGCGTCGACCGGTTCGCCGATCTTCACCCCGATCACGACGCGCTGCAGGCCCGCCCGGCCAACACCGAAGGCCAGGGCGAGGTGTCGATGCTCGACCTCGCCCGCATGGCGCTGCGCATGGACCCCGACCGCGTCATCATCGGCGAAGTCCGCGGTGGAGAAGCCTTCCCGATGCTCCTTGCCATGAGCCAAGGCAACAACGGCTCTATGTGCACCCTTCACGCCGATTCGTCGAAGTCGGTGTTCCCGAAGTTGGCGGCCTACGTCTCGATGGCCGGTGCCGCTGTGCCCGTCGAGACCGTCAACCTGTTGATCGCCACAGCCGTGCACCTCGTCGTGCACATCGACATGGTCGGCGGCGTGCGCCGCGTGGTCAGCGTGCGCGAGGTTGTCGACGCCGACGGTCTGCACATCGCCTCGAACGAGGTCTACGCGCCCGACGGGGAGGGCGGAGCGGCGCCCGCCTATCCGCTGCGCCGAGCCACCGTCGAACTACTCGAAGCGCACGGGTACCAGGCGTGACGGCGCTCATCGCCTTCGTGTTGGGCGCCGGCCTCGGCCTGGGCGCCTTCGTCCTGGCGCTCGGCCTGCTCGGGCGGCCGGTCTTCGCCCTGAGCAGCCGGCGCGCGACCGTGGCTCTCTCGCCGCGCTCGGTCGGTCTCGTGACGACGGCCGTGGCCGCCGGCGTCGCCGTCTACGGCCTCACGGGCTGGCTGGTCGGTGGGCTGCTCGCCGCCGCCGTCACTGTTGCGGCGCCGAGGCTGTGGGCCGGGCGGGCCGACCATCGGCGCGAGATCGCCCGAGTCGAAGCCATCGCCACCTGGGCCGAGATGCTGCGGGACACGATGGCCGGTGCGGCCGCCCTCGAACAGGCGATCGTCGCCACCGGGCCGCTGGCGCCCGAGCCGATCGCCGGCCCGGTGGCACGGCTGGCGGTGCGCCTCGAGATCGAACCACTGCCCGCCGCGCTTCGCCGGTTCGCCGACGAGGTCGACCATCCGACGGCTGACTTCGTCGTGGCCGCGCTCCTGATAGCGGCGGAGAAGGAGGCGCGCCAGCTCGGCCCGCTGCTCGGCCAGCTCGCCGTCTGCGCTCGCGACGAGGCCAAGATGAGAACCCGCATCTGGATCGAGCGGGCCAAGACCCGCACCTCGGTGAAGGTGATCGCCGGGTGCGTCCTGCTGTTCGCCGGCGGTCTGATGCTGTTTTCGCGTTCGTACCTCGAGCCCTACGACACCGCCGCCGGCCAAGTGGTGCTCCTCGCCATCGGCGCCCTCTTCGCCGTGTCGCTCGTCGGCATGGACCGCATGGCGCGGATCGAGACGCCGGAGCGATTCGTCGCCCGGCGATCGGCATGATCGCCGGCCTCGCCCTCGGCGCCGGCGTGGGACTCGGCGTGTTCCTGGTCGGCCGGGCACTGCTCGGCCGCCGGGTGCCCCTCGCCGTCGCGCTGGCGATGCTCGACCGGCCGGTGCTGGTCGGCCCGGAGCGCCGACGCGGTGGGCACGCGGTGGCGGTCCTCAAGGGACTGGGCCTCGATTTCGGGCGCCGGCGGGGCGACCTCCGTGTCAGCGGTCGCAGCGTCGAGCGCCACGCCGTCGACAAGGTCGCCGCCGCCACGGTGGGCCTCGGGACGCCGCTCGCCATGGCGGTCCTGGCGCGAGCGGGTGGGGCCACCGTTCCCCTCGGGCTCGTCACAGTGGCGGCCCTCGGATTCGGCGTCGGCGGATTCATCCTCCCCGACGTCCTGTTGCGCGACGCCGCCAAGGCGCGCCGGGCCGCGTTCGCCACTGCCTTGTCGGCCTACCTCGATCTGGTCAACGTGCTGCTCGCCGGCTCGTCCGGTACGGAGACGGCCCTCGTGGCGGCGGCGGAGGCAGGCGACGGCTGGGTCTTCGCCGAGCTCCGGGGCGCGCTCGTGCGCGCCGAGGCCACTCGTACGTCACCATGGGAGGCCTTCGCCGATCTGGGCAATGACGTCGGCGTCGGCGAGCTCCAAGAGCTCGCCGCCAGTGTCCGCCTGGCCGGCGAACAAGGCGCCCGCATCCGCTCGTCGCTGGCGGCGAAGGCGGCGTCGCTGCGCGGCCACCAGCTGGCGCGAGCCGAGGCGTCGGCTCAGGCCGCCAGCGAGCGGATGGCCGTTCCGAACGTGTTGATGTTCCTCGGCTTCCTCGCCTTCGCCGGCTACCCGGCCGTCGTCTCGATCGTCGGAGGCGCATGAGATGCCTTCCGATTCCCGACCCGCCGCGTACACCCTTCGCTCTCGGAAGGAGCACCCATGACCTTCGACGTCTTCGGGACGCTGTGGACCTACTACTGGAACAAGTTCCAGCTCGCTCGAGCCGACGAGCGGGGCGAGGTCAACCTCACGACGGTGATCCTCGCCTTCATCCTCGCCGGCCTGGCCATCGCGGTGGGCGCCATCATCGTCAACAAGGTCACCGCCAAGGCCAACTCCATTCCCACTGACTGATGGCTCGACGGCGCGGCGACAAGGGCGAGGTCAGCCTGCAGGTCGTGCTGCTCACCCCCGTCGTGCTGCTGCTCGTGATGGTGGTGGTCCAGTCCGCCCTCTGGTACCACACCGCCCAGCTGGCCGAGAACGCCGCCGCCGATGCCGCGTCGACTGCAGCGCGGTACGGTGCCGGCCCGGCGGCGGGACCGGACGCCGCCGCCGGCTTTGTGGCCGACGCCGGCGGCCAGCTCGTCGTGGCGAGCGTCTCGGCCGACGGCACCGAGATGATCGCCACCGCCACGGTCCACGTGCCGCACGTCGTACCCGGCTGGCCCGACACCGTGACGCGGCGCGCCACCGCCCCCATCGAGCGGATCACGAGCGTGGGCGGATGACGACGCCCGTCCGCGACGAGAACGGCTCGATCCCTGCCCTCGAGCTGGTTCTGGTGGCACCGGTCTTCGTCGCCTTGCTGATGTTCGCCGTCTACTGCGGCCGTCTCGGCCGAACGGCCGAGGTGGTGCGGGCGCTGGCCGGTTCGGCGGCGCGGGCCGCCAGCGTGGAGCGATCACCCGCCGAAGCCGTGGCCGCCGCCGGACGCGTGACGGCCGCCGCCGATGGCGACCTGTCATGTGCCGCGCCGGCGGTGTCGTTCGGGTCGGACGGCACGGTCGACACCGTCACCGTGCTCGTCCGGTGCGACGCCTCGCTGCTCGGGCTCTCCGTCCTCGGGCTCGGAGCATCGCGCACCTTCGCCTACTCGGCCACGGAGCCACTCGATGCGTACCGCGGCCGATGACGACCGCGGCAGCGCCCTGCCCTTCACCGCCACGATCGTGGCAGCGCTGCTCGCCTGCAGCGGTCTCGCCGTCGACGGCGGCCGGATCCTGGCGGCCCGGCGGGAGGCGGCCGGCATCGCGGCCGCCGCGGCGCGCCCCGGCAGCCCAGAGCTGGCATGGCGCGACGCCGTGAGCGGCACGGCGTCGATCGACG
>JBKOXV010000140.1:0-6052 GCA_046725105.1 bacterium
AAGCAGTGGCCGGCGGATGGATCCGCCTCAACCCGACCGAGGGTGCCCGTCCCGTCGACCACGTGCTCGTGACCGCACTCACCGACGCCTGGATGCCGCCCATCTTCACTCGCGTCGACGCCCGCATGGGCGTCCCCACGATCGACCTCACGGTGCACTTCCGTGCGCCCCTCCCGCCGGGTGACGCCGGCTGGTTCCTCGTCGTCTTCCGTTCCCAGATGGCCGCCGACGGCTTCGTCGAGGAGGACGGCGAGGTCTGGAGCTCGGACGGGCGGCTGCTGGCCCACTCCCGCCAGCTCGCCGTCCTCCTGCCGCAGCCCGGCTGACCCCGCCTCAGAGGAACGCCACGCCGATCGCCACGAGCACGACGACCACGACGACGGCGTTGTAGGCGGTGTGGGCCCGGGCGCTCTCGAGGAGGCCGCCGCGGCTCGAGCCGGTGATTCGGAAGCCCCGCAGGTACGCCCACTGGAAGTAGCCCCCTCCGATCGCCAGGGCGAGGGCGACGCCGATCGGGATGCCGATGACGGCATGCACCAGCCCGAACTGGACGGCCTTGCCCACGCGGCGCCATCCGCTCCAACCTTCGGCGCCCCGGCGGAAGAGCTCCTCTTCGCGAAAGGCGAACAACGGCAGGGCCGGCACGAGCAGCAGGAGGAAGACGACCGGCACGATCCACTCCAGGGCTGTGCCGGCGGTCTGATCGGTCGTACCGGTGACCGGGTTGCCGAGCCCGCCGAGCGCCGTCCACCACCCGAACCGCAGCATGGGGATCTGAACCAGCAGCGCCGCCGCGCCGATCACCGCGGCGAGCACGAAGGGCACGGGCCACAGATGGCGCCATCGGATCCCGGCGACGATCTCGATGGCTCGGCGCCGCAGCGCCCCCGATCGGGCGACGAGCCGGGCCGTGCTGGCCAGCCGGAAGCCGACGAAGCCGAGCACGCCGGCCGTGACCACGGCGGTGAGCATCGCCCCAGGATGCAGCATCACCCGCCTCACCACCAGGCAGGGCTACTGTCCGCGGCAGTCGACATACTCTGGGGGAGGCACCCGTGCAGCCGACACCTGGCCCATATCCCGCCACGCTGACGTTCGATCCGCCCGAGAAGATCGCCAACTGGCGCCCGATCGTGCAGTGGCTCTTGGCCATCCCGCACTTCATCGTGCTCTACGTGCTTCGATTCGTGGCCGAGATCGTGGCGATCGTCTCCTGGTTCATCGTCCTCTTCACCGGCAAGCTCCCCGAGGGCATCGCCAACCTGCAGGCCATGTACCTGCGCTACCAGGGGCGCACGTACACATACGCCGGGTTCATGCGGGAGGAGTATCCGCCGTTCGGCTTCACCACCGTTGCCACCGACCCCGGCGAAGACCCGCGCATCCGGGTCGACATCCGTCCCGAGCTCGAGAATCGCAATCGGCTCACCGTGGGTTTCCGAATCATCCTGGCCATCCCTCAACTCATCGTGCTCAGCCTGTTGTTCATCGCCGCGTTCGTCGTGTACGTGATCGGCTTCTTCGCCGTGCTGTTCACGGGCCGCTGGCCGGAGGGCCTACGGGGCTTCAACCTGAACGTCATCCGGTACCAGCTGCGGGTGGAGTCGTACCTCTTCCTGCTCACCGACGCCTACCCGCCCTTCGCCCTCAACGAGTCTTGACAAGACATGTTTCGAAAGAGTGATTTCGGAACAAGTCTTCCGATCATCGGCCGGTGCCCGGCCGGTAGCTCACCGATCCTCGGGCGCTGCGAGCCCTCACCCATCCCGTGCGCCTCGGGCTCCTGGAGCTGCTGAGCGAGGGACCGCTCACCGCCACGGAGGCGGCCGATCGCCTCGGTGAGAGCCCGGCCAGCTGCTCGTTCCACCTGCGCACGCTGGCCAAGTACGGATACGTCGAAGAGGCCGACGGGGGCCGGGGGCCGCCAGCGGCCGTGGCGACGGGTGCCGACGAACAACGAGATCCGCGAGGACGACCTCGAACCCGATGCCCAGATCGCGTCAGCGGCGCTGATCGAGCTTCTGCGCGACCGCGAGGCCGAGCGGCTGCGGACATGGCAGGCGACGCGCCAGAGCTATCCGGCCGAGTGGCGTTCGGCCGCGTCGGAGAACCATCTCGTGCTGCACTTGAGTGCCGTCGAGCTCGAGAAGCTGGGGGAGGCGGTGATCGAGCTGCTCGCGCCGTATGCCCGCCGCCAGAACGAGGGCACCCGGCCGCCGGGAGCACTGCCGGTGGCGGTCATGACCCATGCCATCCCGTTGCGCCCGCCTCACCCCGACGAGGAGGAGGCGTGATGTTGACCTACCAGGCCACCTGCGCGGCCATCAGTGAGCACCGCCGCCGGCTGGAAGCCGAGGCCACAGCGCGACGCGTGGGGCGGATGCCGTCAGCGCGTCAGCCGCATGGGCACGTGAGGGATCCCGTCTTCCAAGTAGTCCGGCCCGTCGACGTCGAAGCCGAGCGACCGGTACCAGTCGACCAGGTAGCGCTGGCCGCCCAGCACGACCGGCGCCCCCGCGGTGAGGTCGACGGCATGGCGGATCAACGTCGCGGCCAGGCCGCGGTGGCGAGCTGACATCGCCGTCACCACCCGGCCGATCCGAACGGTGCCGTCCGGTTCGCGCAGGATGCGAAGGCCGGCCACCGGCGCGCCGTCCTCCTCGATCCAGCAGTGAAGGGTGGACGGTTCGAGATCGCGGCCATCGAGCTCCGGATACGGGCACGCTTGCTCGACGACGAAGACGTCGACGCGCAGGCGGAGCAGGGCGTAGAGCGTCGTGGTGTCGAGCTCTGTGAACCGGGCCGTGTGGATGGGGGGAACGCTGGGGGCCATCACCCGAAGAGGCCGCTGATGGCGGTGCTGGCGATCTGCGCCGCCTCGAGCCGGGCGATCGCCGTCTTGCCGTCGACGCCGGTGGCGAGGCCTGAGGGCTGGCCGAGGGCGTACAGCGTCATGAGATAGGTGTGTTGGCCGTCGGGCGGGCAGGGGCCGGAGTAGGCCGCTTCGTTGAAGCCGTTGCTGGCCAGCACCGCGCCCTGGGGGACGGTGTTGGCGGCCAAGGCCACCGCGCCCGGCGGGAGCCCGGCCATCACCCAGTGCACGAAGTCGTCGGCGTCGAGGTCGGTGAAGGCGATGGCCAGCTCCTTGGCAGTCGCCGGAACGCCCGACCACGAGATGGCCGGCGAGGTGTCGGCGCCCCGGCACGTGTACTGGGCGTCGATGGCGGTGCCATCGGCCCAGGGCGTGACGATCGCCATGCCCGACCCGCCCGTGACGCCGGAGCGCTCCGGGCTCGTCCCGCTCTGGCTGCCCGTGTTCGCGGCGGCTCCGGTGGTGGAGCTCGTCGACGTGATGATCGACGCCGTCTGGTTCGGCCCGGCCGGCCGCAGGGTGCGGCCGTCGTGGGAGCACGCGGCCACGGCGACGGCCGCTGCCGCGAGCAGGAGAGCCAGACGGGTCACAGCCTCGGAACGTTAGGGGAGGAGGCGCCGTGGGGACCGGCACCTACGCTCGTCGGCGGTGAACCGGACCGACCGGCTCTACGCCCTCGTCGAGGAGTTGCGGGCGGTGGCGCCGTCGTCCCGTTCGGCGCCGGCCCTGGCGACACGCTTCGAGGTGAGCGTGCGCACCATCGAGCGCGACATCTCGGCGCTGCAGCAGGCCGGCGTCCCGATCTACGCCACGCCCGGCCGGCGGGGCGGTTACGCCATCGACCGATCGATGACGCTGCCGCCCGTGAACTTCACGGCGGCGGAGGCGGCCGCGGTGGCGTTGGCGTTGGCCCGCTCGGGCCCGACGCCCTTCCGATCGGCGGCCCGGACGGCGCTGCCGAAGATGCTGGCGGCGATGTCCGAGGTCGACGCCGGCGCCGCCCGCCGGCTGGCGTCACGGGTGCGGCTGTACCAGCGGGTCGACGCCGAGGGCCCGCCGCCCACGCCAGCCGTAGTGGAGCAGGCGATCGTCGAGCAGCTGGTGGTGGCCATCGACTACCACGACCGCGACGGCGTGCACACCGAGCGCGTGGTCGAGCCGCTGGCGGTCATGGGCATCGAGTCGGCGTGGTACCTGACGGCGTGGTGTCGGCTCCGCGACGGCGTGCGCACGTTCCGGCTCGATCGGATCCGGGGGGCGCGGCTGACGGGCGAGGTGGCGCCGGAGCGCGACGTCGACGCCCGCACCGCTCCACCGGACCTCGTGCCGGGACCGCCGCTGTTCGAGTAGGCCGCCGCTGGCCGGGGCCGCTTGTGTCGGCGATTGGGGCGAATTCCGCTCCAACGGGCGCCACAGGCGAAGAACGGTCGCCGCGAAACCCCGACAGAGGGGTGTCGCCGGGCCGGCGCACGATGGCCGGCATGACCACGACACGCACCCCAAATCCCGTGACCTGGTTCGAGATCGCCACCTCGAACCCCGACAGCGTGATGTCCTTCTACGGCGAGCTGTTCGGCTGGAGCTTCGGCCCCGACGGCGACTACCGCATGATCGACACCGGGACCGACACCGGCATCAAGGGCGGCCTGGCCGACACCAAGGGCAATCTCCCCAACCACGCCATCTTCTACGTCGAGGTCCCCGACGTGGCGGCCACGTGCGCCCAGGCCGAGACGCTGGGCGGCAAGGTCCTGCTGCCGGCCACCGAAGGCGAGGACGGGCTGGTGTTCGCCTACCTCCTCGACGCCGTGGGAAACCACATCGGCGTCTGGGCCCCGCACAAAGCCTGATCCGACGAGACCAAACGATCCGACGGCCGGGCGGGTCCTCCGCCCGGCCTCGATAGCCTCCTAGCCCTGTGAGCGAGCCCCTCAGCATCGTCACCGTGCATGCCCATCCCGACGACGAGGCGTCGAAGGGTGCCCCTACGCTGGCCAAATATGCGGCCGAGGGTGTGCGTACGACGCTGGTGTGCTGCACCGGGGGCGAGGAGGGCGACATCCACAACCCGGCCATGGAGCGACCCGACGTGCGGGCCCATCTGGCCGAGATCCGCGACGACGAGCTGGCCCGATCGGCCGCCGTCATCGGATTCGGCGAGGTGGTGAAGCTGGGCTACCGCGACTCCGGCATGCCCGGCACGGAGGCCAACACCCACCCGGCCGCCTTCGCCAACGCAGACTTCGACGAGGCCACCGGCCGCCTCGTGGCCGTCCTGCGGCGCACGCGGCCCGAGGTCGTGATCACCTACAACGACGACCAGACGGGGTACCCGCACCCCGACCATCTGCGGGTGCACGACATCTCGGTGGTCGCCTTCGACCGCGCCGCCGATCCTGCCTGGTACCCCGAGCTGGGTGCGCCCTGGCAGCCGCTCAAGCTGTACTACTCGGTCTGGAGCCGCGAGCGCATGGTGGCGGTGCACGAGGCGCTCATCCGGCTGCGCGGCTCGTCGCCGTACAACGGCGACTGGCTCGACCGGCCGTCGCAGGATCACCGCATCACCACCCGCATCGACGTGCGCCAGTACCTCTGGGCGCGCACCCAGGCCCTGCGGGCCCACGCCACCCAGATCGACCCGAACGAGGTGTTCTGGTTCGGGCTCAGCGACGAGGAGCTGGCCGCCGCCTACCCGTACGAGGACTGGGTGCTGGCCAAGTCGCTGGTGGGCTTCCCGCCCGCCGGCGAGCGCGAGGACGACCTGTTCGCCGGCGTTCGGGAACGAGTCTCGTGACCGAACCCACGATGCAGTTCCACATCGTGCTCGGACGCCGCGACGAGATCCTGCGCGGCCCGGACGACGCCGATCTCGTGATCACCGTCAACCGCGCCGACGTCGGACTCGACCCCACGGTGGCCTACATGCAGGGCCGGCTGAAGGCGGCCGGTCACACCGGCCAGCTCTTCGACGCCCTCCGCTCGGGGGCGGTGGCGAAGGCTCTCGCCGAGCACGCCGCGTCGCTCTGACCGCAGCGGCGTCAGCGCATCAAGTTGCGCAACTCCCGGAAGCCGATCAGCGCGGCGCCGGCCCGTTCGAGCATGCGCCGCAACGACGGCTCCTGGGTGACGAGGGCGTGGTCGTCGACCCACGCCGCCCAGTTCGCCGACACGGCCCGGATC
>JBKOXV010000228.1:0-10102 GCA_046725105.1 bacterium
CGGCTACCTCGACCGTGACCCGCGTGGGCGCGCCGATGGTGGCCCCGCCGCGCCGACCGAGGTCGATGTCGACGGCCTTGGTGGGACCGGCCACCTCGATGAGAACCGGGGCCTCCTCGTCGGAACGCTCGTGGGCGAGACGCCGGAGCGAGCCGTCTTCGATGACAGCATCGATGCGGTCGGCCACGGGCGCCATGGTACCTGGCGCGGCGCGCTACAGCCCCCGGTCCTTGGCTAGGCCGATGGTGCGTAGCACGTCGATGCGGCCGAAGCCGTAGCGATGGTCCTGGCCGGCTTCCCCGAGCTCGCTGACGCCACCGATGAACAGGTCGAGGATCACGCCGACGCGGTCACCGTCGGCCACGCCGCTCAGGTTGCCGGTGGCCGACAGCAGCACGGCGACGGCGCCGCTCGTGTGGGGCGTCGCCATGGACGTGCCGCTGAACGCCGCCCACTGGCCGCCGGGCACGCTCGACTGCACGGCGACGCCGGGCGCCGAGAGGTCGGGCTTCGGGTACGGCAGCGGCAGCAGCTCGGGACGGATGACGTCGGACTCGGTGACGAACTGCGTGCGCCCGCTGCTGAAGCCGGCCACCTTGTCGTCGACGTCGGTGGCGCCGACGGCCATCGTGAACAGGTCGTTGCCCGGCGAGCCGCCGGTGCCGTCGCCCTCGTTGCCGATGGCGGCGACGACCGGCACGCCGCGCAGGAAGCACTCGACGATGGCGCGGGTGTAGGTGCCCGGCGTCTCGGGACCGATGACAAGTCCGCCCAGGGACATGCTGATGGCGTGCACACGCTGGTCGAGGGCCCAGTCGATGCCGGCGAGCACCTGGGCGTCGCTGCCGCCGTTCTCGCCGTCGAGCACGAGGCCGACCGCCAACTTGGCGTCGGGCGCCACGCCGATCCATTTCCCGCTGGCGTCGCCGCCGGCGATGGTGCCGCACACATGGGTGCCGTGGCGGTCGGAGTCGTGGGCGGTCGAGCCGGTGACCTTCTTCCCGTCGGGACCGAACTCGGCCCAGTTGGCGACCTTCCCCTTCAGGTCGGGGTGCTCGGCGTCGACGCCCGTGTCGAGCACCGCCACCTTCATCCCGCGCCCCCGCGCGCCGTAGGCGCCCCAGGCGGCGAGGGCACCGATGCGCTCGACGCCCCACGTGGCCGCCTTGGCCTCCTGGGCGGCGCGGGGCATGACGTCGACCTCGATGATCCGGGGCACCTTGAGGGTGCGGTTCGGGTAGACGGCCGCGATCGCACGGCTGTCGCGCCCGAGCGTGGCCAGCTCGTCGCGGCTGAGGACGGCGGCCACACTCCGGGCCGCCAACAGGGGCGTCACCGCGCTGGCCGCCTCGTCCTCGCCGGCGCGGGCCAGGGCCGCCTTCACGGTCGGGGTCGCCAGTACCCTTTGCACGGAGGACCGGGCGGCTGCCCTCGACGTGGTCGGCTGGCCCGACGCCGCCATCACTGATGCCGTCATGCTCGGGGTCCGGCCCGGGCGCCGGTTCCGGCCGGTGAGGGCGGCGGTGAGATCCGGCAACACCTCCCGGGAGCGCACCGCCATGCGCCGCTCGGCGACGGCCGCCGCCGCCGCGCTGGCGTGGTTCTTGGTGGCGCGGTCGTCCTCCTTGGCCTGGAGGATGACGGCCACGGTACGACCCGTGTCCTCGTCGAGGATCCGCTCGATCTGTTCCTGCACGGGCTTGCTGGCCATCGTGTCTCCTTGCTCGGCCCGCCCTTCGTCGCGAACTGTAGGTCCGTGGAAGACTCCGCCGTCATGCCGCTCGTACTGCTCGACATCGCCGACGGGGTCGCCACGCTCACGCTGAACAACCCGGAGGAGCGCAACAGCCTCACGGCGCCCATGGTGACGGAGATCGTGACGGCCATGGACACTGTCGAGGCCGACGACAGCGTCGGCGCCATCGTGATCACCGGCGCCCCGCCCGCCTTCTGCGCCGGCGCCAACCTGGGCAACCTCGAGTCGGCCGAAGGCTCGGGTCTTCGGGGCATCTACGAGGGGTTCCTGCGGGTGTCCCGCAGCCCGCTGCCCACGCTGGCCGCCGTCAACGGCGCCGCCGTCGGCGCCGGCATGAACATGGCCCTCGGTTGCGACGTCCGGCTCGCCGGCGTCTCGGCCCGCTTCGATACCCGGTTCCTCACCCTCGGCCTCCATCCCGGTGGTGGCCACACGTGGATGATGCGCCGCGTGGTAGGCCTGCAGACGGCGGCGGCGATGGTCCTCTTCGGTGAGGTCGCCGACGGCGCCGAGGCGGAGCGCATCGGCCTCGTCCACCGCTGCGTCCCCGACGTCGAGCTCATCGCCGCCGCTCACGCCATGGCGGCCAAGGCCGCCGATGCGCCGCGGGAGCTGACCATCACCGTGAAGCAGACGCTGCGCGACATGGCCGACATCTCCACCCACGACGCCGCCGTCGACCGCGAGGTCGAGCCGCAGATCTGGAGCACGCAGCAGCCCTGGTTCCGCGAGCGCCTGGCCAAGATGCAGGCCCGCATCTCCAGCCGACGAGGCTGACGTTGCCGAGGAAGTTGGACACCTGACCGCCCGAAAGGGCACTCTCGCATCCAACTTCGGTGCTGACCCCGGCGTTCAGAGCCAGGCGGCGGTCAGCTCGGCCCGGCGCTCCTCCCACTCCTCGACGGTGATGGCGTAGCGGACGTGGTCCTCCCAGACCCCGTTGATCTCGAGATAGCGGAGGGCCACGCCTTCCTCGCGGTACTGCAGCTTCTCCATCACCCGGCGGCTGTTGCGGTTGCGGGGGATGATGGCGATCTGCAGCCGGTGCAGGCGGAGGTCGTCGAAGGCGAAGCGAGTCACGACGGCGACGCTCTCCGGCATGTACCCGCGTCCGGCGCGCGCCTCGTCGATCCAGTAGCCGACGTAGGCGTTCTGGAACGAGCCCCGCTGCACCGAGTTCAGGTTGATCTCGCCGGCGAAGGCGTTGTCGATGAAGATGCCGAACCCGTAGCCGGCGCCCAGCTGGCGTTCACGGTCGCGGGCGCTGCAGCGCACGGCGAAGGACTCCCGGTCGCGCGTCGGATCCGGCATGCCGGGCACGCGCGCCTGCTCCCACGGGAGGAGCCACGCTTCGTTGCGGACGCGCACTTCGCTCCACGCCGCGAAGTCGGCGGGGACGAGCGGGCGCAGCACGACGCGCCGGCCGTACAGCCTGATCACGGGGCCGGATGGTATCCATCGGCCCCGGCGGCGACGCGGCGGAGCGCGTCCCCGGCCAGGCGGTGCACGGTCCACTCGTCCATGGTGGCGGCGCCGAGCGACCGGTAGAAGGCGAGGGCGGGAGCGTTCCAGTCGAGCACGGCCCACTCGAGGCGCCCGTAGCCTCGCTCGACGGCGATCCGGGCCAGTGTCGCCAGCAGCTCCTTGCCGTGGCCGGCGCCGCGGTGCTCGGGGCGGACGTACAGGTCCTCCAAGTAGATGCCGTGGTGGCCGACCCACGTCGAGAAGGACAGGAACCACAGCGCGAAGCCGACGACGTCACCATCGACGTCGGCGACGTGGGCGAACACCGCCGGTGCCGGCCCGAAGAGGGCGGCGCCCAACCGGTCGGCGTCGATCTGCACCTCATGGCGGGCCCGCTCGTACTCGGCGAGGTCGCCGATGAGGCCGACGATGGCCGGAACGTCGTCGGGGCGAGCAGGGCGGATCACGGCGCCGCCAAGGCGCTGGCGGTGTCCGGCTTTGCCGTGCGCCGCCGGGCCGCGGAAGAACCGATTGCCGAGCGGAGCGAGTAGGAGCCGAGCGAAGCGAGGCGGCGCTCGGCGACGAAGACAGTCACGGCGTGGCCACGAGGGCGTCGAGGAGATCGGCGTCGCACACCACGAGCTCGGCGGCGTGCAGCCGGCGCATGATCCCGACGAGGATCACGCAACCGGCGACGATGACATCGGCGCGGCCCGGTTGCAGCCCAGGGTTGTGCATCCGGTCGGCCAGCGGCTCGGTGGCGAGGGTGCGGAAGACGTCCTCGGCGGCGGCGCGGCTGAGCCGGAAGTGGTGGACGCGGCTGCGGTCGTACACCGCCAGCCCGATCTCGATGGCCGCCACCGTGGTGATGGTGCCGCCCACGCCGACCAGGGTGCGCAGCTCCTCGACGGCGGGCACGAGCCGCACGGCGTCGTCGAGGCGGTCCTCCACGATGCCGAGGGCGTTGGTGAGCTCCTCGGGCTGCGGTGGGTCGTGGTGGAGCTCGGCCTCGGTGAGACGCACCGCCCCCACCTTCATCGAGTGCACGCCTTCCGCCGTGGTCGTGCCGACGGCGAGCTCGGTGGAGCCGCCGCCGATGTCGACGACGAGAAACGGCCCCTCGGCCGGATCGAGGCCGGCGACGGCACCGGCGAACGACAGCCGCGCCTCCTCGTCACCGGCCAGCAGCTCCGGCGAGGCGCCCAGCACGTCGGCGACGGCGTCGAAGAAGGTGGCGCGATTGGCCGCGTCCCGCGCCGCTGATGTCGCGACGACCCGCGGGTGGGCCACGCCGTGGGCGTCGAGGAGCTCGCGGTAGTCGATCAACGTCGCCAGCGTCCGCTCCATGGCGGTGTCGGACAGCTCACCGCTGCGGTTGACGCCTTCACCGAGCCGGGTGATCTCGGCGCGCCGCTCGAGGTCCCGGTCGCCGTCCACCACGAGCAGCCTGACGGAGTTGGTGCCGATGTCGATGGCGGCCCGGGCCGTCATCGGGCCGCGGCCAACTCGGCGGCGACCCATCGCCCGACCGGGTCGTCGCCACCGGCGAGGAACCAGGCGTAATGGGCGTGCAGGCACTTGACGCCCGTCGCCGTCCCGCCGACACCGCCGCGCGGCCGGGGTCCGGTCCAGCCTGGCGGGAGGGCGGCATCACGGTCGGCGGCGTAGCGGGCGTGGGCGTCGGCGAGCTCGGCCGGATCGACGGCGGCGGCCGCGGCGCGCACGCCTCCGACCGCTTCGAGGCGGCTGACGGCGGAAACCTCGGCTCGACCGACGAGCCAATAGCGCGTCGGCATGGGCGTGCCGTCGTCGAGCAGGGGGGCGTTGCGTATCACGACGGGCCACCCAGTGGCGTCGCGCACGACGACCTCGAAGGCCCCCGTCGGAGTGCGACCAAGGAGCGCCGTGACGGCCGCCCGGTCGTCGCTCACTTCCGGCGCAGGCGCCGGATCACGAAGAAGAGCACCACGGCTGCTACCGCGACGGGAATGAGGCGCTTGGCCAGCGGGGCGCCCGCCGCCTCGATGAGGTCGATCGGCTCCGCGTCCGGCTGGTCGACCTTGCGCACCGGTGGCTCCGGTGTGGTGGCGGTGGCCGGCGCGATGTCGTCGGCCGGCGCCGCCACCGGGTGGTCGGCCGGCGCCGACGACCCGTTGCCGGTGGCCGGTTGGTTCAGCACCGTGCTCTCGAGCTGGTCGACGAACTGGCCGAGCAGCTTCGTGCTCACGTCGGCGAGGGCGCCGCGGCCGAACTGGGCGACCTTGCCGGTGATGGTGAGATCCGTCGCCACGGTGACCTTGGTGAGGGCGTCGCCCTGCGGCTCGAGGAGGGCCGTGATGAGAGCCGAGGCGTTGCCCTTCCCCGCCGTGTCACGCCCCTCGGCCTTCAGCACGGCCTTGTGGTTGGCCTCGTCCTTCTCCACGAAGGTGGCCTGGCCCTTGAACTGGGCGAGGATCGGCCCGACCTTCACCTTGACGACGCCGCGGTAGACGTCGCCCTCCACCTCTTGCAGCTGCGCGCCAGGAAGGCACGGTGCGATGCGTTCGACATCGGTCAGCGTGTCCCAGGCCTCGTCGACGGGCACGTTCACGGTGAAGTCATTCACGAGTTCCATCGCCGGAGGTCCTCCACGGTGTCGATGTCAACAGGATTGCCCGGGCACGCTACTGCGAAGACGAGTTCGGGACGACCCCGCATCAGGACGCGGGCGCCCTCGTCGCCCGAAACCGGCACGAGGTCCCACACGTCGCGGTGCAGGCGCACCGGGTTGCCCCGGCGGCCGTCGTAGGTGGCGACGGCGATCGGTCGCTCGGCGGCGGCCGCCACGAGTCGCCACGCCTCGGCCGGGATGAACGGTTGGTCGGCCAGCCCGACGACGACGGCGTCGTGCCCGGCGGCGCCGGCGTGGGCCAGCGCCAGCTGCACCGAAGTGGCCTGGCCGTCCGCCCACCGCTCGTTGGCGACGACGGTGAGATCGGCGGGCAGGTCGAGGGCGACGGCGCCGGTGACCACGATGGTCTCGTCGAGGGCGGCGGCCTGCACGGCGTCGAGGGCGTGGAGATACAGCGGTCGCCCGGCCAACGGCGCCAGGAGCTTGTGGGCGTCAGCCCGGAACCGCGACCCGCCGCCGGCCGCCAGCAGGACGGCGGCTGTCGTCATCAGTAGGAGCGCGGAAGCCCGAGCACGTGCTCGGCGAGGTAGGACAGCACGAGCTCCTGGCTGATGGGCGCGATGCGCATGAGGCGCGCCTCGCGCCACCACCGCTCCACGTCGTACTCCTTCGCGTAGCCGAATCCGCCGAGCGTCTGGACGGCTTGATCGGCGGCGCGGTAGCCGGCGTCGGCGGCGAGGAACTTGGCGGTGTTGGCGTGCTCGCCGCACGGGAGGCCGTTGTCGTAGCGGAACGAGGCTTCGCGGATCACGAGCTCGGCGGCGTGCAGTCGGGCGTGCGCTTCGGCCAACGGGAACGAGATGCCTTGGTTCTTGCCGATGGGCCGACCGAACACGACGCGCTCGTTGGCGTAGCGCACGGCGCGGCGCACGGCGGCCCGGCCGATCCCGAGCGCCTCCGAGGCCACCAGGATCCGCTCCGGGTTGAGGCCGTTCAGCAAGTACCGGAAGCCGTCGCCTTCGTTTCCGACGCGGTCGCTCACGGCGACGGGAAGGTCGTCGTAGCGGACCTCGCACGACACGACGGCGTTGCGACCGACCTTCTCGATCGGCCGGATGTCGACCTCCGGGCGTTGCAGGTCGGCGAGCAACAGCGTCAGGCCGTCGGTGCGGCGCTCGACCTGCTCGAGGGGCGTCGTGCGCACGAGGAGGAGCACCTTCTCGCAGTAGAGCGCCTTGGTGGTCCAGACCTTGCGGCCGCGCACGATGTAGGTGTCGCCGTCGCGAGTGGCGCGCGTCGTGATCGCCGTGGTGTCGGTACCGGCGTCGGGCTCGGTGACGCCGAAGGCGACGTGGAGCTCGCCACTCGCCACCCGCGGGAGATATGTCTCGCGCATCTCGTCGCTGCCGTGGCGCACGACGGGTTCCATCCCGAAGATCGACAGGTGGATGGCCGAGCAGCCGTTCATGGCTGCGCCGGATGCTGCCACCTCCTCGAGCACGATCGACGCCTCGGTGATCCCTCGCCCGCCGCCGCCGTAGTTCTCGGGGATGGCGATGCCGATCCAGCCGCCCTCGGCCATGGCGCGGTAGAAGTCCCACGGGAACTCGTGGTGCTCGTCGTGATGGCGCCAGTAGGCGTCGTCGAAGCCGGCGCACAGGGCGCGCACGCCGTCGCGGATCAGTTCGTGGTCGGCATCAGCGTTGAAATCCACGGCGTCCGTCTACCACGCGCGGTGTTGTCACGGCACGTGGTCGATGTGACGGACGCCACGCCGGAGTCGGTGGCGGGGGTCGCAGGGGTCCGGTAGACCCGTAGCCCGATCGCAACCTGCGGTCGCCCTGACGGCGGACAGACGGGGCGACGGCAACCAAAACGCCTGGCGCTCTCGTGTGGCGCGGCGGGTTGCGGGCCGAGGCGGAGACCCACATCCCGTCGCCAACCCACATGGAGATGCAATGTCGCGCATTCGAGCCGGCGTGCTGGTGCGCGTCGCTGTCAGTGTGGCGATCGCCGTGACGACGGTCGCCACGCTCGTGGCCGCACCGGCGGGCGCCGCCCGTCGCCAGTACGACGTCGTGTCCGAGGCCGCGTACCAGACGCTGCTCGATCTCGAGGCCGTCCAGGCGCACCGGGCCGCGGTGGCGATGGGCACGGAGCCGGCGAGCGCGGCAGCCGACGCCGAGGCGAGATACGCCGCCGCTCTCGGCATCGTCGCCGGTCTCCTGAGCCCGCGCACGGCGTCCGGCGACGACGCCTTCGTGGCGGCGTGGGCGGCGGCCGGTGAGGTGCGCATGACGGTGGTGCTGTCGGCGCTTTCGGAGGTGGGAGTCCCGTACCGCCGCAACGCGTCGGTGCCCGGGGCCGGCTTCGACTGCTCGGGGCTGACGATGTACGCCTGGGCCCAGGCCGGTGTGCAACTCGCCCACCAGGACCGCGCCCAGATCTCGCAGTCGGCCCCCCGCACGTGGGACACCGCCCTCGCCGGCGACCTCGTCCAGTACCCAGGCCACGTGATGATGTACCTCGGGGCCGGCCACGCCATCGTCGACGCGCCCCACACCGGCGCCGTCGTTCGCGTGATGGAGCTCAGCGGCCGCCGGGGCGTCCGCCTCGGGTCACCGCTCGCCTGACGCTGCCTTTCCGTTTCACGCTGGTTTGAGAACCTCACAGGTCGTTGAACCAGCGTGAAACTGAGACCGAGCTAGGCGTGGATCGGCCCGCTGGCTTCGCGGAGTGACGGGACGGCCTTGCCGGTGCGCCGGGCGATGATCTCAGCGCAGATCGAGACGGCCGTCTCCTCCGGCGACCGAGCGCCGATGTCGAGCCCGATGGGCGCCAGGATTCGCTCGAGATCTTCCGGCGCCGACACGCCGACCTCGGCGAGTCGCTCGAGCCGCTTGGCGTGCGTCTTGCGACTCCCCATCACGCCGATGTATCCCACGCGGCTGTCGAGCGCGCCGACGATGGCGGGCACGTCGAACTTCGGATCGTGCGTGAGGACGCACACGGCGTCACGGGGCCCGAGCGACGGGCCGACCCGATCGAGCAGTCGGTTGGGCCACTCCACCACGACCTCGTCGGCCATGGGAAAGCGGCGGCGGGTGGCGAAGATCTCGCGGGCGTCGCACACCGTCACCCGGTAGCCGAGGATCTTGGCCACACGCCCCAGCGCCGCCGTGAAGTCGACGGCCCCGAAGATCAACATCTGCGGCGGCGGGGCGTAGCTCTCGATGAACACACTCACCGGAACGACGCCGGCGTCGTCCGGATTGGCTTCGCCGGCCGAGCCGTAGTGGCGCACCCCGGTGCGGCCCGCCTCCAGCTCGGCGAGCGCATCACGCGCCGCCACACGGTCGAGGTCGGGGTCGCCGAGGCTGCCGAGCGCCGCCTCGCCCGGGCGCACGAGCAGCTTGTTGCCGATGCCGGGGCCGTCGATGACGGTGGCGAGGGCGACGGGCTGCTCGGCCCGCACCGCGTCCCGGAAGGTCTCGTAGAGGGTCACCAGTCGAGCGGCTCGATGAACAGGTGGATGGTGCCGCCGCACGTCAGCCCCACGGCGAAGGCTTCGTCGTCGCTGTAGCCGAAGGTGACGAGCCGCGGATGACCGTCGCTGTTCAGGACCTCGAGCGCCACGGTGACCACGGCACCTTCGACGCCTCCGCCCGAGACCGAGTCGGCCACCTCACCCGACTCGCTGACCGCCATGGCCGCACCTGGATCACGAGGTCCGGAGCCTTCGATGTCGACGACCCGTGCCACCGCCACCCGCTGGCCGCCGCTCCGCCACCGCTCGATGTCCTCCAGGATCTCCCGCATGTGAGCACGCTACCGTCTGCGTCGCCGGCCGCCGCTGCGCTTCGGTCGGCTCCTACTCGCTCCGCTCGACAATCGGTGCTCCCGCGGCCGCCGGGCGCACGGCAAAGCCGCACGCCGGCGCGGCCGTCTGCGATTCACTGGTTGATCTCGGCCGCCAACTCCTGGAGGGCGGCCACCGAATGCCCTTCCACGAAGGCGTCGACGTGCGGCAGCGCCGCCGCCATGCCGCGAGCGAGCGGCGCGTACCCCGGCGTCACCTTGAGTGGGTTGACCCAGACGATCCGGTGGGCCACGCGCGACAGCCGGGCCATCTGCTCGGCGAGCACGGCCGGGTCGCCCCGGTCCCAACCGTCGGACAGCACGACCACGATGGCACCACGGGCCAGCCCGCGGATGCCCCACTCGTCGTTGAACCGCTTGAGGCCCTCACCGAGACGGGTGCCGCCCGACCA
>JBKOXV010000290.1:0-10929 GCA_046725105.1 bacterium
GTAACGGGCCCGTCGGGTAGACGTTCACAGGGAGGCTGATGAGGTCGTCGATCGCCGCCTCCGCCTCGTCGGCTGAGAGCAGGCCAACGGCAGCTTGCCGTCGAATCACGGACATGACCTCGAGCTGAAGACGCCGGGCGATGGTCAGCGCGGGCTCTCGACCAACACGGCGAGCTTGTCGATCGACATGCGCCAGCCCAGCTCGTTGTCGGCGGGCGACACGCCCGGGGGCAGGCCTTCGTGCAACCCGGTGAGCTCGGTTCCGCCGTCGCCGGCGTCGGCGAGCTCGTAGGTGATCGTCATCTCGCCCTTCATCGCCGGATCGTCCGTCTCGAACTCGACGACCTGGACGACCGTCGTATCGGGCACCAGCTCGACGAACCGGCCGTGGAACGTGTCGGTCTGAGCGGTGGACTTTCCCGCCGTCGTCGGCATGCCATAGGTCAAAGAGATCCGGAAGGTGCCCCCCTCGCGTCCGTCGAACTGGTGGATCTGGCTCGTCATGCCGTCGGGCACCATCCACCGCTGGACGGCATCCGCGTCGAGAAGCGCCCGATAGACGAGCGACCGAGCAGCGCCGATGTGGCGCGACAACCGAGTCGTAGCGACGCGTCCACGTTAGCGACTGCTGGTGTCGTACGTTGGGTAGATGCGTGAGTTCATCGTCGCCCGGAACCCGGACGCCGATTCCACGCTTCCGTACCTCGTCCGCTTGCCGCTACCCGATGGAGCCGTCGTGCTCAAGGTGAGAGAGACGTGGCCGCGAACGTCCAAGGTCTACTGTCATCAGGCGCCGGGCTGGCCCGAGGACCCCGACATCGTCGAACGGGTGCCGGTGCGTTCCTGCCAGCGGCGCGGCGCCGCCGTCGATCTCGTCGTGGAGCGGTCCCGTGAGAACCGGTCACAGTTCGTGTTCACCCGCGCCCGCGGGCGCGATGTCATCTTCTGGCAATCGGCGCGCACGACGCGACAGGCCCGACCGAACGTGGCCCTGCCGACGGCCCGCGCCGCGGGACGGACACTCGAGATCCTGGTCGACAGCCGCGAGCGCTACCCATGGACGTTCACCCACCAGCAGGCGACCATCCAACGGCGCCCCCTTCGGCAGGGTGACTATGCCGTGGAGGCTGACGGCGCCATCGTCGCCGCGGTCGAACGCAAGTCCCTGCCCGATCTGGTGAGCTCGATCACGACCGGCAAGTTGCGTTACCTGCTCGGCGATCTGGCCACCCTGCCCAACGCAGCCGTCGTGGTGGAAGACCGGTACTCGGCCGTTTTCAAGCTCGATCACGTGCGACCGGCCACGATCGCCGAGGCCTTGGGCGAGGCGGCGGCCCGATTCCCGGGTGTCCCCGTGATCTTTGCCGAGACGCGCCCGTTGGCGCAGGAATGGACGTACCGGTTCTTCGGCGCCGCCCTCGACCACCACGCTGAA
The DNA here is from genome assembly GCA_046725105.1 of bacterium. Taxonomy (GTDB): domain Bacteria; phylum Actinomycetota; class Acidimicrobiia; order Acidimicrobiales; family Ilumatobacteraceae; genus DASXAI01. Next base: position 1,436 of record JBKOXV010000290.1, read on the forward strand.
GACGAACGTGCCGCCGAGCTTGCGGCCGGCCTCACCGACGCCGCCGCTTCCGTCGGCGCCGAGCACCGCTCGGGCTAGCCGGCCGGCGTCGTCGCGGCGTCGGCCGTGATGGCAGTGGCGATCGAGGCCGCCGCGGCGGCTGCTCCCGAGCCCTGTATCGGCGCACCCATGGCCACGAGCGCCGCCTCGATAGTGCCGAGCGCGCCCAGCACCGTGGGCGGGTTGAGGTGGCCCATGTGGCCGATCCGGAAGGCCCGACCCTGGAACGCCCCGAGGGCCACCCCCAACGTGAGACCGGCCTGCGCTTGGCAGATCGCCCGCACGACCTCGGGATCCACGTCGTTGGTCAGCACAGTGGTGACGGCGTTCGAGCGGGCGGCGGGGTCGACGATGTTCAGCTCGAGGCCACCGGGCGTCGACCACGCCTCCACGGCGGCCCGGACGGCGCCGGCCAGCACGGCGTGACGTTCCCAGATCGCCTCGAGACCTTCCTCGTGCATCATGGCCAGCGCCTCGCGCAGCCCGTAGAGGTGACCGACGGGCGGCGTGCCGCAGTAGCGCAGGTAGTGGGCGGTCTCGTCGGACCGGCTGGTCCAGTCCCAGTAGCCGGTGCGGAGTCCGGCGTGCTCGTGGGTGGCGAGGGCCCGGGGCCCGGCCCACACGAAGCCGAGGCCGGGCGGCACCATGAGCCCCTTCTGCGACGCGCCGACGGTCACGTCGACGCCCCACGCATCCATCTCGTATCGATGGCAGCCGATCGAGGCGATGCCGTCGACCATGAGGAGGGCGGGATGGTCGGCGGCGTCGATGGCCCGGCGGATGGCGGCGATGTCGTTGAGCACCGACGACCCGGTGTCGACCTGCACGACCAGGACGGCCTTGAACTCCCGCTCGGTGTCCTCCCGCAGCCGGGCCTCGACCGCCTCGGGGTCGACGGCCCGCCGCTCGGGCGCGAACAGGACCTCGGGCTTCACCCCGGAGAGGGCGGCCATGTCGCCCCACGCCACGGCGAAGCGGCCCGACTCCAGCACGAGCACCTTGTCGCCCCGTGACAGGGTGTTCGAGATCGCCATCTCCCACGCCCCGTGGCCGTTCGAGACGGTGACGAAGATCCGCCCGTCGGTTCGGACGATGCCGGGCAGGTCGGCGAAGACGCCGTTCGATACGTCGATGAGCTCGCCCTCGTAGATGTTCGGCATGGCGCGGTGCATGGCCGAGAGCACCCTCTCGGGGATGATCGACGGGCCGGGGATGGCGATGACGTCCCGGCCGCCGCTGAGCGACACGGTCATCGGCCCATCCTGGCATGGAGGGCACCGGCCGCTCCGATCAGTTCGGAGCGACGCTTGACGCGAGCGCGACCGTGACCAGCGTGAACGGGACGACCAAACCCGAGGACCCTCCTCTCGTGCTCGACGGGCGGACCCTGACGGTGGCGACGCTGGTGGAGGCGGTGCGCACCGGGGCCGCCGTCGAGGTCTCGGGCGCGGCTCGGGCGCGGGTGGCGGCGACGCATCGCCTCGTCGCCCGTGTGGCGGAACAGCGCACGCTGTACGCCCGGGCCACCGGGGTGGGCGGCAACCGGAACCAGGCCATCGACCGCGCCGACCAGGCCGAGCACAGCCGGCGGGTCATCGCCAGCCACGCCGGCGGTAGTGGACCGCCCCTCGACGACGAGGCGGTGCGGGCGACCATCGTGGTCCGCGCCAACCAGATCGCCGCCGGCGGCTCCGGCCTGCCCGAGCGAGTGCTGGAGGCTCTGCTGGGGCTGCTCGGCGGGCCGCTCCCGTCCGTGCCGTCCCTCGGGAGTCTCGGTACCGGCGACCTCACCGCTCTGGCCGCCATCGCCCGCGCCCTCGACGACGACGTGTGGGGTCCGGGCGACGGGCCCGCCTTCCTGAGCTCGGGCGCCGCCACGGTGGCGGTCGCCTGCCTGGCCGCCGCCGGGCTACGCGAGCTGCTGGCCGCCTCCCTGGTGGTCGCGGCCACGAGCGCGCGGGCGATGCGCGCCCAGACCGACCCCTTCGCCGAGGCCGTGGTTCGCGGGCGGCCCCATCCCGGTTCGCTGCCGGTGGCGGCGCTGTTGCGATCACTGGTGCCGCCGCCGACGACGGCGCGCCTCCAGGACGCCTACGCCGTGCGCTGCCTCCCGGCGGTGGTCGGCGCCGCCCTCGACGCCGTCGACCACCTCGACCGCACCCTGGCCGTCGAGCTCAATGCCGCCGGTGAGAACCCGCTGTTCGCCGACGGCGCGGCGTGGCACCACGGGTCGTTCCACCAGGCGTCGCTGGCCCTGGCCCTCGACCACGTGCGGCTCGGCCTGGCCCAGGTCGCGTCGCTGGCGGCGGCCCGCTTGGCTCACCTGATGGATCCGGCCCAGACCGGGCTGCGGCCGTATCTTGGTGCCGCGCCCGGGGCCAGCGGAGCGCTCATCCTCGAGTACGTCGCCCACGCCGCCCTCGACGAGATCGTGCACGCCGCCGACCCGGCCACCCGCGCCACGGCCGTGCTGGCCGGCGGGCAGGAGGACCACGCCAGCTTCGCGTGGCAGGCCGCCGAACGGGCCCGCGTGGCGCTGGACGCCGGCCGGGTGCTCGTGGCCGCCGAGCTGGTGGCGGCCCGGCGGGCGCGCCGCCAGCAGGGGGCCGTCGACGACGACGTGGTCCGCCTGGCGAGCGAGTTGGCCTGGAGCGACGGCGATCGGCCTCTCGACGGTGACGTGGCGAGCGGCGTCGACCTGCTGCCCGGCCTCGTCGCGATGGCCCGCGCCCACGGCTTCCCGGCGTGACCCGCGACCCATCTCGCCGAGGTGATGGGAATCCAGCGTGAGGGTGGAAAGCCGTCACATCGACGGGGATGCGATGCTTCGGGCCCGTGACCGACACCGCACTTTCTCCCGAGGGCGCCCTGCACGGCATCCGGGTCGTCGAAGCCGGCCTGCTCGTGCAGGGCCCGCAGGCCGCCGCCCTTCTCGCCCAGCTGGGTGCCTCGGTGACGAAGGTGGAGCTCCCTGGCTTCGGCGACCAGGCCCGCTGGCTGCCCATCTCGTCGGAGGACCGGCGGGCACCCTTCTACCTGGCGTGCAATCGGGGCAAGCGCAGCGCCACCATCGACCTGCGCGCGCCGGCTGGCCGCGAGGCGTTCCTGCGTCTCGTCAGCGCCGCCGACATCCTCATCACCAACTTCATGCCCGGCACCATGGACGCCTGGGACCTCGGCTACGAGGTCATGTGCGCCCGCAATCCCGGGCTGATCTACGCCACCGGATCCGCCTTCGGCCCCGTGGGGCCCGACGCCGAACGGGCCGGTGCCGATCTCTCGGCCCAGGCCGCCGGCGGGCTCATCAGCGGCATCGGCGCCGACGGCACGCCACCCAGCCCGGTACCGGTCACGGTGGCCGACCACATCGCCAGCCTCAACATCGTGGCCGGCGTGCAAGCCGCTCTTCTGGCCAGGGCGCGAACCGGCCGCGGCCAGCGAGTCGACGTCTCGCTGCTGGGCAGCCAGATCTGGGCCCAGGCCAGCGAATACACCTCCTACTTGCTCGGCGGCGCCCCGCCCGGCCGCGCCAACCGCGGCCATCCCCTGATCGCGGGCATCTACGGCATCTTCCCCACCACCGACGGCTGGATCGCGGTGGTGGGCGTGGTCCCCACCGACCGGCCGCGGTTCTACGCCGCCATCGGCCGACCCGAGATCGCCGACGATCCCCGCTTCGAACCGGCGCTCGTCTTCGGCGAGACCAAGCGAGCCCTCTTCGAGGTCCTCGACGACGTGTTCCGGGGGCGGCCGACGAGCGAGTGGTGCGAGGTGCTGAGCGCCGCCGGCTTTCGCTACGCGCCCGTGCGCGACTACGCCGATGTCGTGGCCGACCCGCAGCCATGGGCCAACGGCTACCTCCGGACCGGGCTCGACGCCGACGGCACCGAGCGCGCCGTCATCGGCACGCCGATCACGCTGAGCGCCACCCCCGCTGATCCCGGTGGGCCCGCCCCCGAGCTCGGCGCCCACACGGAGGAGGTGCTGCTCGAGGTGGGCTACACGTGGGAGGAGATCGCCGCCCTGCAGGACGCCGGCGTCGTCTGAGCGAAGTCCGCGAACCGACGCCCGATCGCCTGCGTATCCGAGGCCGTCCGTCACCAATGAGGAGGCCCCAAGATGCACCCCGATCTCGTCGCCACCATCTTCCGTCAGCGCATGACCGTGCTCGTGGGCGAGGCCAAGGCCCGCCGCTTGTCGCGTCAGATCGCCAGAGGTCCCCGGCCGTCGGCGAACCGCTCGGCCATCACGAGCAACGTCACCCAGTAGTCGCGGTTCGGCACGAGGTCGTCCTCGCCCACGGTGCAGGCGGGGCCCGAGCGCCAGCTCCGGCCCAGCACCCGTCGGCCCGTGCCGAACACACCCAGGAGATCCGTGGGCGAGACCTCGACCACGTCGTCGACATCGGCGGGATCGGGCCGGTACTGCCCCAGTGGCGTGTCGTTCGGCGCCAGGAACACATGAGTCAGCTCACGATCGAGGCGGCCCTCGCCGCTCCTGAAGACCGTCATCCGCACCCCCAGCGGCACCAGCCGGGCCGCGTCCAGCTCGAGCCCCATCTCCTCCTGCGCTTCACGCACGCCGTCGAGGGGCCGCTCGCCGCTCAGCAGGTGGCCGGCGACGGTGAGATCGAGGAGGCCCGGGAAGGCGCTCACGCGTGGGCTCCGGTGCTGCAGGAGCACGACCGGCCCGGAGGGGCGCCGGGCGACGACGAGGCAGTGGAACACCCGGTGCCAGTGCCCGTCGCGGTGGACGACGGATCGCGGCAAGCTCCCGGCGGGGCGGCCGGCGTCGTCGAAGACGTCGAGCAGCTCGTCGTGGAGCCGGGAACCGGGCGGGGTCACACAGGGACGCTAGTCGTAGCGTCTCGGCGCGCCCTCCGGAACATCTACGGTGAGCGCCCGTGATCGTGGTGACAGCAGCACTGAAGGGCGGGGTGGGCAAGACGACGACGGCGGTCTACCTGGCGGCGGTGGCGTCGGCCAACCGCCGGGCCGTCACGATCGTCGACGGCGACTCGCAGGCGAGCGCGGCAGAGTGGGTGGAGAGCACCGAGGACGGGCAGCTGCTCAAGGTCGACGTCGTGGAGGCACCCACCGACCGGTTGCTCACCAAGGCCCTCGACCGCGTGGACCGCGACGACGTAGCCATCGTCGATACGCCGCCCGGCAACGAGCGTCTGCTGGCCAAGGCCATCGAGCGGGCCACCGTGGTGATCGTCCCCACCCGCGTCGGCGGCGTCGAGACGCCGCGGGCCGAGGCCGTCCTGGAATTGGTGCCGTCCCGTCAACCGGTCGGGCTGGTGATCTGCTCGGCCCGGACCTTCACACGCGACTACCAGGAGACCCTCGTCACCTGGGCCGAGGCCGGCGTGCCCGTCTGGGGCACCATTCCCGAACGGGTGGCGATCGCGGCCGGTCCGGCGGGATGGCTGTCGGCCGACGGGCTGGAGTCCTATCGCAGCGTGTGGCGGCGCGTCCTTCGCTCGACCCGGCGTTGAGCCGCACTACGCTCGGCTCCACGTTCGACATCGAAGAATTCCTCGCCGCCTGTCAGCGCGCCGGCGCGACCGACGGCCATCACGGCGTCCGTGAGCTCTTGCAGCGCACCATGTCGAGGCCGAACGACGTGGCCGAGGCGCTGCGGCCCGAGCTGGGCGGCCTCACGTCGCTCCTCCAGTCCGACGATCTCACCGTCATCCACGTGGTGTGGGCGCCCGGCATGCGCATCTATCCGCACGACCATCGGATGTGGGCCGTGCTCGGGATCTACTCCGGACAGGAGGACAACAGCTTCTACCGCCGCGCTCAGTCCGATCGGCGGCGTCTCGTCGAGTCCGGCGGCAAGGAGCTCCGCACGGGTGATGTGCTCACCCTGGGCGACGACACCATTCATGCCGTCGCCAATCCGACCTCGGGGCTCACCGGGGCCATCCACGTGTACGGCGGCGACTTCGTGAACGAGCCGCGCAGCCAGTGGGGGCCCGGTCCGATGGAGGAACGCCCGCACGATTACGCCGTGACGCTGGAGCAGTTCGCCGAGGCCAACCGGGCCTGGCTCGCCGGCACCACCTGACGGAGGGCGAGATGCCGAGAACATTGGCGGTCGTGCTGGACGGCTTCAGCTACCTGGAGTGCCCGCGCTGGCACGACGGCCGGGTGTGGGTGTCGGACTTCTACACCCATTCGGTCGTTGCGCAGGATGGCGACGGGCACACCGAGGTGATGGCCACCGTTCCCGACCAACCGTCGGGTCTCGGCTGGCTGCCCGACGGGCGGGCGCTGATCGTGTCCATGCGGGACCGCCGCGTCCTGCGCCTCGAGCCGTCCGGTGAGCTCGTCGAGCACGCCGACCTCTCCGGGCTGGTTTCCGAGATGCTGAACGACATGGTGGTCGACGCCGCCGGCCGGGCGTACGTCGGCAACTTCGGGTTCGACTTGATGAACGGGGCGCCCATCCGGCCCACTGTGGTGATCCGGGTCGATCCGGACGGGTCGGCCGCCGTCGCCGCCGACGACCTCCTGTTCCCCAACGGCAGCGTCGTTCTCGACGGCACCTTCGTCGTGGCCGAGAGCTTCGGGCAACGGCTCACCGCCTTCGACGTCGGACCCGACGGCAGCCTGTCGGGCCGCCGGGTGTGGGCCTCCTTCGGCGACCCGCCGGCGAGCGACGACCCGGCCGACGCCCTCGTCCCGGGCACCGTGGCGCCCGACGGCATCTGCGCCGACGCCGAAGGGGCCATTTGGGTCGCCGACGCCCTTGGCCGGCGCGTCCTCCGGGTTCGTGAGGGCGGCGAGATCCTCGAAGAGGTGTCCACCGGCGATGTGAGCGTGTTCGCCTGCATGCTGGGCGGCGACGACGGCCGGACGCTGTACCTGTGCGTCGCCCCGTCGTTCGCCGAGTATGAGCGGCGCGACACGCGCGAAGCGCAGCTGCTGTCGTGCCGGGTCGACGTGCCCCACGCCGGCCTGCCCTAGATGGCCCTCCTCCTCCGCCGATGTGACGGCTTTCGACCGCATGGGTGGAGGACCATCACGTCGACCGCTTTGGGATCGTGACGGGAGAGCCGAAGCGCAACCGGGTGACGCCGACGGGGGACATCGTCGCCATCCCGCTCCGGGGCGCGTGGTGCGGCAATCGCGGCAACCTGCACGACCACGGCACGTCGATCGTGCGGTTCCACAAGAGCGCCCTGTGGATCGTGTGCGCGCTGCAGTACAAGGACCAGCACCTCACGCAGTGGGCACCGGGTCGGTACACGCTGCTGTTCTTCCACGACGAGGCGGTGGCCTTCGCCGCCGGCCACCGGCCCTGCGCCCTGTGCCGGCGGCCGGCCTACGAGCGCTACCGGGACGCCTGGGTGGCCGGACTCGGCGGCGCCCGCCCGCCGGCAGCATCCATCGACCGCCGGCTCCATTCCGAACGGGTATTCCGGGGCACGCACCGGCGCCGCGTCCACACCATGCCGTGGCCCTCGCTGCCCGTGGGCACCTTCGTGCTCGCCGATGAGGGTGCACAGCTCGTCGTCAGCGACGCCGTGGTGCCCTGGAGCACGTACGGCTATGGCACTCCCCAACGCCGACCCCGCACCGGCCGGGCGCAGGTGGTCACGCCGCCGGCCACCGTCGCCGTGCTGCGGGCCGGCTACGACATCCAGGTCGACGCTACCGCCGCCGCAGCCGCGCCTTCTTGAAGTTCTCCCGGGCGACCCACTGCAGGTCGGGATCCTCGGACGCCGCCATCTCCTCGAGGAGGGACACGTCGCCGGTGGCGGCCGCCGCCACGCTGACGGTGAACCCGAGGGCCTGGCGCAGGACACGGACGTCGTCGCGTCGACGCTCGTCACGCCGCACCGCCGCCAACCGGGCGACGGCCACGCGCTGCACGACGGCGGCGTCTCGGGCCCGGTTCGGGGCGCGCAGCAGCGGAGGTTCGGCGACGGCAGCGGCGGCGGCCCGGACGACGAGCGGGTCGTCGTCGCCGGCCCACGCCCGCAACTCGGCGACGGCGCGGTCCCAGTCGCTGTCGAGCACGTGTTGTAGCGCCAGGGCGGCGACCTCGCGCACCCGCCAGCGCCCGTCGGATGCCGCCCGGCGCAACTTGGCCAGCTCGTCGTGCCACCAGTCCGGCCGGGCCACCGCGACCGCACCGTAGGCAGCCACAGCCGCGCACGGCAGGATCACGGCCGGGCTGTCGCCAGGCGCCTCCTCGGGCGTGAGCGCCGCCCAGCCGTCGAGCCGCGCCACGAGCGCGTCGACCGGCGGATCGGGCCGCCGCACCACCTCGCCGACGGACCGGGCGAACTCTTGCACCAGGCCGAGGTTGAGCCGTGGCCCGGGCAACCGGCTGCCGGCCAGCAGCGCGGCTCGCAACGCCGCGTCGTCTCCCGTCGCCAGTGCGGCGTCGAGCTCACCGGCGAGGTCGCTCACGCCGCCCAGCTTGCCGGGAACGACGGGCTACCGTCGCCGGCTCGTGGCCGACGGATTCCCGCGTTGGTTCTTCGATCGGCTCGACCCGTCGCCGGATGCGGAGTTCTACTCCTCGCCGCGCCTCGTCACGCACATCGACGACGGCGCCATCGCCGTCGTCGGTGCGCTGTACAGTGAGCTGGCGTTGTCCGGTCGGGTGCTCGACCTCATGGGCTCGTGGATCTCTCACTTCCGCCACGCCCCCGAGCACTTGACAGTGCTGGGCATGAACGCCGAGGAGCTGGCGGCCAACGCCATGGCGGCCGAGACCCTCGTCCACGACCTGAACGCCGACCCGCGGCTGCCCTTCGCCGACGAGGTGTTCGACGCCGTTGTCTGCTGCGTGTCGGTCGACTACCTCACGAACCCGATCGCGGTCTTCACCGACGTGGCTCGGGTGTCACGGCCGGGCGCCCTGTTCGTGTGCACGTTCTCGAACCGGTGCTTTCCCACGCGCGCCATCCGAGGGTGGCTCGCCGCCACCAACGAGCAGCGGTGCGCCATCGTGGCCGAGTACTTCCGGCGCTCGGGCCGGTGGCAGGAGCCGGTCGTCCAGCGGCGCACGGCCGCGGGCGGGACCGGCGACCCGCTCTTCGCCGTGTGGGCCTCCCGCGCCTGAAGGATTCGCCGTCGCGGTTCCGCCCGGCCCAGCACAAGTACCGTAGAAAGGTGCGGCGCATCGCGACGTGGGTACTCGTGGTGCTGGCGGGGGTGCTGTTCCTCATCAGCGTCGTAGCCAGTTGGGCTCGGAACACCGTGTACGACAGCCCCACCTTCAGTAAGCGCGCCGTCGAGCTGCTCGACTCGACGGCGGTGCGGCGGGAGCTGGCCCAACGGCTCACCGAGCAGCTCATCCGGTCCGGCAATCAGCAGGCCATCAGCTTCCGGCCCGCCTACCAGCTGGCCATCGAAGCGGCCATCGACACCGACACGTTCCGCTCGATCTTCCGCACCGCCATCCGCCGCACCCACGAGGCGGTCCTCGCC
>JBKOXV010000077.1:0-8446 GCA_046725105.1 bacterium
CTTGGAAGCGCCGGGCGAGACGGGCCTCCACGCCGCCTACGACCTCGGCCGGCGCGCCCTCGCCGACGGGATGCCCTTGATCGAGCTGGTGGCCGTGCACCACGAGTCCCGCATGGGGCTGTTGCGCGATGCTCCGGTGCAGCTGCCCGACGCCGACGCCTTCCTGCGGGAAGCACTGGGTTCCTACGAGATCGCCGAGCTCGGGTACCGGGAGGCGCAGCGTGACGTGGCGCTCGAGCGCGAACGGGTGGAGGTGCTCAGCCGGCTGAACGAGGCGCACATGGCGGTGATGGCGCTGCCGGCGCTGTCGGCTCGCCTGACGGCGGTGTGCGACCGGGCCCTCGGCCTCGTCGGCGGGCACCGGGTCCGTCTGGAGCTCCGGACGGCGGGACGGCGCACCGTCGTGGACCGGGGCGACGCGCCGGAGTCCGGCCGGAGTGCGTCGGACGACGGCGTCATCCGGGTCTCCGTGCCGGCCCGGACCGGAATGGGCGTGCTCGACGTGTGGCCCAAACCCGGCGCGTCGTTCGGCGAAGCCGATCGGGCCGTGCTCGCGCAGTTCGCGCTCCTCGCCAGCGGCGCCATCGACGACGCTCGCCGTCTCGAGCGCGAACGGTTGGCGTCGGTGACGCTCCAGCGCAGCCTCCTGCCGGGGACCTTGCCCGACGTGGCCGGCGTCCACGCGGCGGCGCGCTACGTGGCATCGGGGCGCACGAACCAGGTCGGCGGCGACTGGTACGACCTCATCGACATGGCGCCGGACGGCGAGGCGGCCTGCCTCGCCGTGGTGGGCGACGTCATGGGGCACGGCCTGCGCGAGGCGTCGCTCATGGCGGCGGTGCGAGTCGCCTTCCACGCGTACGCGCTGGAGGACGAGCCAGCCGCCACCATCGTCGAGCGCGTCGACCGATTGTTCTCGCGGCTGGCGCCTGACCACCTCGCCACGGCGGTGGTCTGCCGCCTCGACCTCGCCGCCATGCAACTCACCGTCGTGAACGCCGGCCACCCTCCGCCGGTGCGGATCGATCCCGGCGGGCGGGCATCCCTCGTGGAGTCGGTGCGTTCCCTGCCGTTGGGTATCTCTGACGAGCCCCGCCACGCCAGCGACCCGCTCGCGCTGGAGCCGGGCACGCGGCTCCTGCTCTACACCGACGGGCTCACCGAGCGCATCGAGCGCGCCGGCGGCGACAGCGACGCCGCCCTGCTGGCGGCCGTCGAGGGCTTCGAGGGCTCGGTGCAGACGCTGTGCGACCACGTCCTCGACACCCTGGCTCCCACGGCGCGCTCGTCGGCCGACGACACCTGCGTGCTCGCCCTCGAGATCACCGGCCGCCCCTGACCCGGGCTGAGCCCGGCGCACCGCCAGCCCGCGCCCGCGACGATCTCCGGCCCAGGCGCCCCTTGTCGCGAAAAACGCGAGAACGGGCGCCACGGGCGAAAAAGGTCGCGGTGGGGGGCCAGACTCGGGGCACGGAACGCAGGCAGGACGGAACGCCGACAGGCCGAGCTCGGACAGTCCGAGCTCAGACAGGAGGAACCAGCGTGTGTCGCAACATCACCGTGCTCCGGGGGCTGCAGCCACCGGCCACGCCGGAGGAGATCGAGGCGGCGGCCCGCCAGTACGTCCGCAAGGTCAGCGGCACCACCAGGCCGCCCGCCGGCGCCGAGGAGACGTTCGAAGCCGCCGTCAAGGCCGTGACCGCGGCCACCACGGCGCTCCTCGACCAGCTCCCGGCGCGCCGCAATCCCCCGCCCAAGCTGCCGCCGCTACGCGTGCACGGCCGGCCCTAGCTCCATTGCGTTTCACGCTGGTTTGACGCCGTCACGCGACGTTGGACTGGCGTGAAACGGCCGGGGGCCAGTCGTAGCGTTCCAGGAGTGGCGAAGACGCCGGTCGCGCTCGGCGCCGTCTCCGAGACGCTGCTGTGGACGCTGTACCAGCGAGCGACGGAGGCCCGGCGCCCGGATGGCGTGCTGAACGACCCCAAGGCCGTCGAGCTGGTCGATGTCATCGACTACCCCTTCGGGCGCTTCGGACGGGGCGCCTGGGGCCAGGCCGAGGGCCAGGCGCTGCGAGCAGCGACCTTCGACACCGTCGTGCGGCGCTTCCTGTCCCGCCATCCGGCTGGCACCGTCGTCGCCCTCGGCGAAGGCCTCGAGACCCAGTTCTGGCGCGTCGACAACGGCCGCGTCCGGTGGCTCACCGTCGACCTCCCCGAAGTGATCGAGCTGCGCCGCCGGCTCCTGCCCGTCACCGAACGCCAGCGCCTGATCGCCCGTTCGGCGCTCGACCGCACCTGGATGGACGAGGTCGACACAGTCGACGACGTCCTCCTGACCGCTCAAGGTCTGCTGATGTACCTGCCCCCCGACCACGTCCACGACCTCGTCGCCGCCTGCGCCCGCCACTTCCCCGGCGCCGCCCTCGTCTTCGACACCGTGCCCAAGTGGTTCAGCGCCCAGACGGTGCGCGGCGCCATCCGCACCCCCCGGGGCTACCAGGCACCGCCCATGCCGTGGGGCGTCGACAGCGCCGAGCTCGACGCCCTGGCCGCCCTGCCCGGCGTGGCCACGGTGACCGTACTGGAGATGCCCCGGGGCCACAGCGTCCTGTTCGGCCTGGCCGTGCCGGCCCTCGACGCCGTGCCCGCTCTGCGCCGGCGCCGCCCGTCGGTCATGCCGTTGCCGTCGCCCCTGCTGGCGACCTTCGACGCCGTACCGCCGCAGGAGTAGTCGCTGCCGCCGAGCGCTACGCCCTCCGTCGTACGCGGGCCGGACGCCACGGGGCATGACCTGGGGGAAGCCGTCCCCTACCGTTTTCTCGTGCTTGTCAGCGACGGACCGGGCCCGCAATGGCTGCGGCGCCATCCGGAGCTGCTCGCCATCCCTGTGGCGGTCTTCCAGGTCGTGATCTGCTACCTGGCCGGGCGCAACCAGCCCGAGGCGAGGTCGTACGACACCCTGGCCGCCATCCTGCTGGCCGTCAGCGGCCTGGCCCTGGCGGCCCGCATCCGCTTCCCGGTGCTGGTCCTGGCGGTCACGGGCGCGGCGACTGTGCTCTATCACGCCCTCGACTACCCGAACGGACCGTTCGTCCTGGCGTTCGTCATCGCCATCTTCGGCGCCGTTCGACGAGGCCACCGGACGGCGGCGTGGATCGGGGCCGCCGGGTTCTACGTCGGCTATCTCGTTCTCAACCGCCTGGTCGGCCGACAGGAGTACCCGCAGCTGGCCCCGGCCCTCGGCGTGGCGGCCTGGCTCCTCGTGATCCTCGTCGTCGCCGACCTCGTCCGAGTGCGGCGCGAGCGCGCCATCGACGCCGCTCGCAGCCGGGCCGAGGAGGAGCGGCGCCGCCAGAGCGAGGAGCGGCTACGTATGGCCCGTGAGCTGCACGACGTGCTCGCCCACAACATCTCGCTGATCAACGTGCAGGCCGGCGTGGCCCTGCACCTGATCGACGAGCGTCCCGAGCAGGCCCGCACGGCCCTGGCCGCCATCAAGGACGCCAGCAAGGACGCCCTGGGCGAGCTCCGGTCGGTGTTGGGCGTCCTACGCGGTCCGGACGACGAGGCGCCCCGGGCCCCAGCCCCCAGCCTGGCCCGGCTCGACGGGCTGGTGGCCCAGGCGGCGGCGGCCGGGCTGACGGTGGAGCTGGCCGTCGACGGCGATCCGCGCCCGCTGCCGGCGCCCGTCGACCTGGCCGCCTTCCGCATCGTGCAGGAGGCGCTCACCAACGTGACGCGCCACGCCGCCACGGCGCGCCACGCCACCGTGCACGTGCTCTATGACGCCGACGACGTGACCGTGCAGATCGACGACGACGGCGCCGGTGTGCCGGTCGGCGCCGCCGCCTCCACCGTCGGCACGGGCAGCGGCATCCGTGGCATGCGGGAGCGTGCCGCCGCCCTCGGCGGGACGCTCGAGGCCGGCCCCCGGGCCGGGGGCGGCTTCCGAGTGTCGGCCACCCTGCCCGTCGAGGGCGGACCGTGATCCGCGTCGCCCTGGCCGACGACCAGGCCCTCGTCCGGGCCGGCTTCCGTGCCCTGCTCGACGCCCAGGCCGACATCGAGGTGGTGGGCGAGGCCGCCGACGGTGAAGAAGCGGTGCGGCTGGCCGTGCGAGAGCGCCCCGACGTGGTGCTGATGGACATCCGCATGCCGGGTGTCGACGGCCTCGAGGCGACGCGCCGGATAGCCGACGATGACCGCCTCACCGCCGTCCACGTCGTGATCCTCACCACCTTCGACCTCGACGAGTACGTGTTCGAAGCGATCCGGGCCGGCGCCAGCGGCTTCCTCGTCAAAGACACCGAGCCGGTCGAGCTCATCCAGGCCGTGCGGGTAGTGGCCCGTGGCGACGCCCTGCTCTCGGCCGGCGTCACCCGCCGCCTGATCGAGGAGTTCGCCAGCCGCGCCAAGGAGCCCCGCCTCTCGCCGCAGCTCCAGCTGCTCACCGAGCGGGAGCGGGAGGTGATGGCCCTCGTCGGCGCCGGCCTCACCAACGACGAGATCGCCGAACGGCTCTTCATGAGCCCGGCGACGGCGAAGACTCATGTGAGCCGGGCCATGGTGAAGCTGGGCGCTCGCGACCGGGCGCAGCTCGTGGTGTTCGCCTACGAGTCGGGACTCGTCCGGCCCGGGTGGCGCGCCTGACCCACGTGCGCCGCAGGGAGTAGGCACAGAGCCTCCCGGCGGCCGACGACCGGCGAGCCGTCGCCGCCGACGATGGACCTCGAACGAAGGAGGTTCATCGATCATGTTGCTCGCCCACGACGGCTGGTTCCTCTGGCCACTCATCCCCCTGGCGTGGTTCACGTTCTTCGTCCTGTTCTTCGTCTTCGTCGTCCGCCGCCGGCGCGGCTGGTGGGACGGGCGGCGCTCCGGCGAATCCGTCCTCTCCGAGCGCTACGCCCGGGGGGAGATCACCGAGGACGAGTACCGCGTCCGCCTGAACGTGCTGCGCGACGGAGGCCGGCGATGACGGCGCTGGCGACGGCGGCGACCGTCGTGGCCCAGGCCGTCGATGCCACCAAGGTGTACGGCACCGGCGACACCAGTGTCCGGGCCCTCGACCACGTCGACGTCGAGTTCCCCGGCAGCCGCTTCACCGCCATCATGGGGCCGTCGGGCTCCGGTAAGTCGACGCTGATGCATTGCCTGGCCGGGCTGGACACCCTCACGTCGGGTCAGGTCTACGTCGACGGAGTCGAGCTCGGCTCGCTGTCCGACAAGGAGCTCACCCGCCTCCGGCGCGAGCGGCTGGGCTTCGTATTCCAGGCCTACAACCTCGTGCCGACGCTCACCGCCGCCGAGAACATCACGTTGCCCAGCGCGCTGGCCGGCACGAAACCCGAGCGCGACTGGTACGACACCGTCATCGACGCCGTCAGCCTGCGCGACCGCCTGTCCCACCGGCCGTCGGAGCTGTCCGGCGGCCAGCAGCAGCGGGTAGCGGTCGCTCGCGCCCTGGCCAACCGGCCCGCCATCATCTTTGCCGACGAGCCGACGGGCAACCTCGACTCGCGGTCGGGTGCCGAGATCCTCGGGTTTCTCCGGCGGGCCGTCACCGACCTGGGTCAGACGATCGTCATGGTGACCCACGACCCGGTCGCGGCCAGCTATGCCGACGCGGTCGTCTTCCTGGGCGACGGGCGCGTCGTCGGCCGGCTCGACGCCCCGTCACCACAGGCCGTGCTGGACCGTCTGAAGGCGCTGGGGGGGTGAGGTGGACATGTTCACCCTCACCCTGAAGAACGTGTGGGCCCACAAGCGCCGCCTCGTCAGCACGTTCCTCGCCGTGTTCCTCGGCGTGGCGTTCCTGTCGGGCACGCTGGCCCTCGGCGACACGCTGCGCGCCAACTTCGACGACCTGTTCACACAGGCCAACGCCGGCACTGACGCCGTCGTGCGCAGCGCCACGAAGATCGATGTCGGCCGCGGCGGCCCCCTGGACGTGGCGTCGCGCGGCACGGTGGACGCCACGCTGGCCGACACCGTCCGCGCCGTGCCGGGTGTCGTGGCGGCGGCGCCGTCCATCGAGGGCTACGGCCAGATCATCGGGAGCGACGGCTCGGCCATCGGCGGGACGGGTCCGCCCCGCACCGCCAGCAACTGGGTCGACGACCCCGACCTCAACCCGTACCGCATCGTCGAAGGCCACGCTCCGCAGGCCGACGACGAGGTCGTCATCAACCGCGGCGCGGCCGAGTCGGGCGACCTCCACGTCGGCGACACGACCACAGTGGAGACCCCCCGGCCGGTCACGGTGCGCATCGTGGGCATCGCCACCTACGGCACGTCCGACGGCATGGGTCAGGTGACTTACGCCGGCTTCACGCTGGCGGCCGCCGAGCGCTACCTCACGAACGACCCGGGCCACGTCAGCTCCATCCTCGTCAAGGCCGACGCCGGCGTCTCGCAGGACGAGTTGGTGCGACGGCTGCAGCCGGTCCTGCCGTCCGGTGTGGAGGCCATCACCGGCGCCCAGCTCACGCAACAGGACATCGACGACATCAACGCCATCTTCCTCAACCTGCTGCGCGGCTTCCTCATCGTCTTCGCCGGCGTCGCCCTGCTGGTCGCCACCTTCAGCATCTACAACACCTTCTCTATCCTGGTGGCTCAGCGGACCCGCGAATCGGCGCTGCTCCGAGCCCTCGGAGCCAGCCGGCGTCAGGTGGTGCGCTCGGTGATCGCCGAGTCGATCGCCGTGGGCGTGGTGGCGTCGGCCATCGGGCTGGTCGGGGGCATCGCAATCGCCGGTCTGCTCAAGGCCATGTTCGACGCCTTCGGCTTCGCCCTGCCGGCCGGTGGACTGGTCTTCACCACGACGAGCCTCGTGGTTCCTCTCGTCGTCGGGATCGTCGTGACCGTGGCCGCCAGCGTGTTGCCGGCGTTGAGGGCCTCGCACGTCGCCCCGCTGGCCGCTCTGCGCGACGTCAGCGTGGACCGATCGGGCGTGTCGCGCCTCCGGGTGATCATCGGCCTGGCCGTGCTCACCGCCGGCGCCGCTCTCACCCTCGCCACTGCTCTCACTGCCGGCTCGCTGCTCGTCATCGGCATCGGCGCCGTCACGACGATCGCCGGCGTGGTCATCGTGGGCCCGGTCGTGGCCCGCAGCGCCGGTGCGGTCCTGGGCGCACCGGTCCGCCGGCTCCGCGGCGTCCCCGGTGCCCTGGCGCAACAGAACGCCATGCGGAACCCGCGCCGCACGGCGGCGACGGCTTCGGCCCTCATGGTGGGCGTCGCCGTCGTCACCCTCTTCACCGTCTTCGCGGCCTCACTGAAGGCGTCGGTCGACACCACGGTCAAGCGGACCTTCGCCGGCGACCTCGCCGTCACCACTGGCAGCTTCGGCGGTGGCGCCCTGAGCCCCGCGCTGGCCACGACCCTGGCGAAGAACCCCGAGGTGAAGGCCGCCGCCGGGCTGGGTGAGGGAGTCGCCCGCATCGGAGGGCGCGACGAAACCGTCACCATCACCGACACTCGCGTCGCGCCGGAGGTGCTCGACCTCGGAGTGCAGAGCGGATCCCTCGCCGATCTCGGCCCGGCCAGCCTGGCCGTGTCCTCCGACACGGCCACGTCCCGAGGCTGGGTCGTGGGCTCCGTGGTGCCGGTGACGTTCACGGACGACACCACGACCGACGTCACGGTCGGCGCCATCTACGACGAGGACAATCTGGTGGGCGACTACCTGCTCCCCCGCGAGACGTGGGCGCCTCACGCCGTGCAGGACCTAGACACCGCCGTGTACGTCGCCCTGGCCGACGGAGTCGGCCTCGACGAGGGCCGGGCCGCCGTGGAAGCGGTCACCGCCCAGTATGGCGACCCCGACGTCCTCGACCGGGCCGAGTACGCCGACCAGGCCACCAGGGGCGTCAACATCCTCCTCGGGCTGGTCTACGTGATGCTGGCGCTGGCGATCCTCATCGCCCTGATGGGCATCGCCAACACCCTGTCACTGTCGATCCACGAACGGACGCGGGAGCTCGGCCTGCTGCGGGCGGTGGGCGCGGCCCGGAGCACCTTGCGTTCGATGGTGCGCTGGGAGTCGGTGATCATCGCCCTGTTCGGCGCGGTCGGCGGCCTCGGCGTGGGGCTGTTCTTGGGCTGGGCCCTGGTCCAGTACCGAGCCGACGCCGTCACGAGCGTCTTCTCGGCGCCCGTCGCCCAGCTGGTGATCGTGCTCATCGCCGGGGGCGTGGCCGGCGTCCTGGCCGGCATCCGGCCGGCCCGCCGGGCTGCTCGGCTCGACGTGCTGGCCGCCATCGCCACCGACTAGCCCTCCCCGCCTCCTGAAACCCGCCGAGGTGACGGTTTTCCACCGTAGGGGTGGTTCTCCGTCACCTCGGGGGCGCGGGAGGGCGGTGGTCGGGGCCCGATTGACCGCTCTCGCACTCCGGTCTCGCGCGGAAAGTGCTGGACGCCGGGCGTGGTATGGCGCAGAC
>JBKOXV010000326.1:0-12777 GCA_046725105.1 bacterium
GATCGGTGAGACCTGGCTCACCACGACGATGTCGGTGTCGGCGGCCTGGGGAAGCAGGTCGTGCATCGCCAGCGCCACCCGGATACCCATCTGCTCGAGCGACTCGCCTCCGGCGGGCACGAGCGACACGTCTTCGCGCCAGGCTTCCCACAGCCGGGCCGCCTCGGGGCTGCCGAGCACCATCCCGTCGTATTCCCCGTAGTCGACCTCGATCCAGCGCTCGTCGACCTCGACGGGCGGACCGATGTGTTCGGCGGTCTGGCGAGCGCGCAGGAGCGGACTCGACACGACGCGGTCGACCCCTTTCAAGGCGGCGCCGATCGCGGCCGCCTGGGCCATGCCGATGTCGTCGAGGGGAGGATCGAGCCGCCCGACCAGCTTCCCGGCGGCGTTGAACGCCGTGCGCCCATGACGGGCGAGAATCAGCACGGGCCTAGTCGATCACACTTCGGACGACGAGGTGACCGGTGTGCCAGAACACGCGGCGGCGGCGGCGGTCAGCCAGGCCGAACCGGCGCCATGCCCACATCAGGATGCCCAGTCCGATCAGCTCGAGGACGAGATCCCATGCCCCCCGGTCGATCGACGGGAGCGGGGCATCCGACGGCGAGAGCCCACTGAAGGGCCACCAGAACACCTTGGCGTCGGCGAAGGCACCGTCGAACACGAGGTGCAGGAGCATGCCGATCGGGAGGAACAACCACCGGCGGCGCAGGGAACGGCGCCCGATGGTGGCCAGCATGACGACGATCAGCACGGCCACGCTGAACGTCACGGAATGAGCGATGCGCGCCCCGCCGAAGGGGGCGTCGAGAAGATCGGGCAGGGTGGCGCCGAGGAGCAGGACGCGGTAGTCGATGGACGGGTCGTGGAAGACGATCCAGACCGTGAGAAAGGCCGTGCCCCAGAACCACAGCAGCACGGCTACACGCCCTCAGGCATCTCGTGACAGGCCACTAGAGAACGAGGATCCGGCCGCACTGCTCGCACTCGACGATGACGTCGGGCGCGGCGGCCCGAACGCGCTCGAGCTCGAGCGTGGGAAGAAGGAGGTTGCAGCCAGTGCACCGGGCGCCGTCGAGCGTCGCCACGGCCACGCCGCCCAGCTTGGCCCGCAACCGCTCGTAGCGGTCGAGCAGAGCCGTGGGAATCGGCGCGGCGGCGCTGGCCCGCGACCCGACGGCGTCGGCCAGTTCGCGGTCGACGGCGGCCTCGGCGCCGGCCAGGGTGGTGCGGGCGGCCGCCAGTCGTTCCTCCAGCCCCGAGGCGGTGTCACGGCCGGCCGCAAGCGTGCTGTCGAGGGGCTCGACGGCTTCCATGATCTCGATCAGCTCGTCCTCCAGCACCGACTGGCGCGCCTTGATGCCGTCGATCTCGTGGCTCATGGCTTGGGCCTCTCGGGGCACGCTGGTCGAGGCGAGACGGCCCTCCAACGTGCGCCGCTTGGCCTCCCCGGCCGCCACGTCGGCCTCGAGCCGTTCCTGGCGCGTCGCGAGGCCGTCGCGCTGCGCCTCGGCGGTCGCCAGCTCCGACCGCAACCGGGTCAGCTCTTGTTGGATGCCGCTGACGAGGGCCCGTTCGGGCAGGGTGGCCCGCCGGTGGCGCAGCTGGTCGGCGGCGGTGTCGTGCTGCTGCAGCACCAGCAGGTCGTGGAGATCGGTCATCTGCGCCTAGCCCGACGACGGCGGTCCGGTGGCCGGCGGCTTCGTCTCCGGCGGCTTCGTGGCTGCCGGCGGGCTCGGGGCGGCGCCGGGCACCGTCGTGGTGGGCTTCACCGTCGTGGCCGCCGGTTTCGGTGCCGGCGGTCTCGGCGGGGCGTTGCAGGAGCCGACCGTGGCGCCCGCGGGGGCGTAGGCCCCGACGGGGGCGGTCGGGTCGAGGTTGTCGGGCGCGATGGTGGTGCCGCTCTTCACCTTCGAGTAGGTGACCGATTGCTGGGCCTCGACGGGCGTGCCGTCCGGGTTGGTGGCCGTCGGGTCTTCCGGCGGCACCACGACGGCGGTCGCGCTGTACACGCACTCGTTGTCCGGGAGGTACAGGCGCTGCGACCCGCGTGGCAGCTTGTCGGGATTCGGCCAGTCCTCCTCCGGCATGCCCGCGCTGGCCTTCGAGATGAACGCCTCCCAGATCCGGTAGGGAAGGTTGCCGCCGTGCACCCGGGGAACTCCGACCTTCTGGAACTCCGGGACACCGCGCATCATGTCGGTGCCGCTGGCCAGCGGGTTGCCGAGCCACACCGCCGCCGACAGCTGGGTGGTGAACCCGGCAAAAGTGGCGTTGGTGTTGTTCTCGTACGTACCGGTCTTGCCGGCGGCCGGGCGCGTGCCCAGGAACTTCTTGGAACTGCTCTCCACCGTTCCGTTCTTGACGACGCCCTTGAGGATGTCGATGGCCCGGATGGCGACCTCCGGCGGCACCGCCTGCGTGCCGGGGTCGCTGTGCTGGTAGATGACCTGGCCGTCGGGACCCTCGATGCGCTCGACGTAGTAGGCGTCGTGGCGCACACCGCCGTTGGAGATGGTGGCCCCCGACGTGGCGAAGTCGAGGGGCGAGATCTCATTGGCGCCGGTGGCGAAGGCGGCGTAGGGGTGGATGTCGCTCTTGACCCCGAGGCGCTTGGCCGCGTCGACGACACGGTTGAGGCCGACGATCTGGCCCAGCTTCGAGTAGGCGCAGTTGATCGACAGCGCCGTCATGGTCGACACGGTGTCGACGCCGCGGCTCACACCCTCGTCGACCACGAACGGCTCCTTCGCTCCGGGGTTCGGCAGCGAGCACGGCAGCGTGCCGTCGATGGTGTCGTTCGATTGCACGCCGGCCTGCAATGCGGCCAGCAAGATGAACAGCTTGGCTGACGACCCGGTCTGGCGGGGCGTGACGGCCAGGTTCACCTGCGACTCGCTGAAGCCACGCCCGCCCACCATGGCGAGCACGGCCCCAGTCTTGGCGTCCTCGGCGGCCAACGACGCCTGGAACCGGCCGCCGGTGTCGGGCAACTGCTCGGCCACGGCTGCCTCGGCGTCGGCCTGGAACTTCGGGTTGAGCGTGGTGTAGATCTTCAGGCCGCCGCGATAGAGCTTGTTGTAGCGGGACGGCGTGTCGTCACCGAGGATGTTGCTGTCGTTCAGGAGCTGCTTGCGCACCTCCTCCGAGAAGTAGGACGTGGCCACCTCGGTCTGCGGTGTCGCCAGCCGCTTCGTTGGCAGCGGCCACTGCTCCCCCATCACCTGAGCCTGCTCCTTGGTGACCTCGCCCACGGCGACCAACCGGTCGACGGCCTGGCGGAAGCGCGCCCGCGCCCGTTCGGGGTGGGCGATGGGGTCGTAGCCCGACGGGTTGCGGATGAGCCCGGCCAGGAAGGCGCCTTCCCACAGGTCGAGCTGGTCGACGTTCTTGCCGAAGTACGTCTCGGCGGCGGCCTGGAAGCCGTAGGCGTTGTTGCCGAGGTAGATCGTGTTGAGGTAGCGCTCGAGGATGTCGTCCTTCGACATCTGCCGCTCGAGGCGCACGGCGTACGACGCCTCCAGGATCTTGCGATCGGCGTCCCGGGCGCTGGTGAGCAGCGAGTTCTTCACGAGCTGCTGGGTGATGGTGGAGCCGCCCTGAGTCACTTCGCCGGCCGAGACGTTCACGAGCATGGCGCGCACGAGGCTTTTCAGGTTGACGCCCTTGTGGATGTAGAAGCTCTCGTCCTCGACGGCCAGCACGGCGTCGATGACGGGCTTGGGAACCTGCGCCAGCTTGAACGGCTCACGGTTCTCGGCCTTGAAGATATCGATCACGTTCCCGACCGCGTCGTACACCACCGACCGCTGGGCCAAGGCGTTGAACTGCGGGAGGTCGGCCGCTTCGGCGTGGTTCGCCGTCACGATTTGCACGACCTGGGGAACCACGGCGACACCAATGGCGGCCAGGCCGAGGCCGGCGACGAGCACGGTGATGGCGAGCCGGACGAGCGTTCTCACGTCGGTCGTCGAGGGTAGTGGCCGGCTGTCGGTCGGCGGGGGTCATCGCGCCGCCTTCCGTCATTCCGTTTCACGCTGGCTTGACAACCTGTGAGGTCGTTGAACCAGCGTGAAAGCGGTAGGAGAGGCGCCCGATTAGCGTGCCGCCATGCTCCGCCCCTTCCGGTTCGGCATCCAGGCGTCGTCGGCCACCAACCGTTCGGAGTGGGTCGAGCTGGCGCGGCGAGTCGAAGCGCACGGCTACAGCACCCTCACCCTTCCCGACCATCTGAACGAGCAGCTGGCGCCGGTGCCGGCCCTGATGGCGGCGGCCGACGCCACCACGACGTTGCGGGTGGGCGGTCTGGTGCTCGACAACGACTTCAAGCACCCGGTCGTGCTGGCCAAGGAGATGGCCACGATCGACCTCCTGTCGGACGGCCGGCTCGAGATCGGCATCGGCGCCGGCTGGATGCGCGCCGACTACGACACCACCGGCATCCCGTACGACCCGCCCGGCGTGCGCATCGAGCGGATGGTGGAGAGTGTCCGTCTCATCAAGGCCCTGATGGCGCCCGGCCTCGTCGACCTCAGGGGCCGCTACTACCAGGTGGCCGGACTCGAAGGTTCTCCCAAGCCCGTGCAGCGGCCGTGGCCGCCCATCCTGATCGGGGGTGGTGGCAAGCGGATGTTGACCGTCGCCGCCCGGGAGGCCGACATCGTGGGCATCAACGGGACGCTGACCGCCGGTGCCGTCGGTCCCGACGTGCTCGGCAGCATGCGGGCCGAGGCCGTCGACGAGCGGATCCCGTGGATCCGGGATGCAGCCGGCGAGCGGTTCGATGCCATCGAGCTGAACGTGCGGGCGTTCTTCGTGTCCATCACCAACGAACGCGACAGCACGGCCTCGCGTCTGGCCACCGCCCTCGGGTTGGAAGCCGAGGACATCCTGGCCACCCCGTTCGCGCTGATCGGCTCGCCCCGCCAGCTGGTGGACGACCTCCAGGCCCGCCGGGAACGCTGGGGGTTCTCCTATGTGCTCGTGGGCGCCGAGGACACCGACGCCTTCGCCCCGGTCGTGGCCGAGCTAACGGGCCGCTAGCGCCGGGGCGCGGTTGGCGTCGATCCAGCGTTGGAGGGCGGTTCCTGATTCGAAGCTCACGATGAGGGCGTAACGGGGCTCCGGCCCGGGGTGGTACACGCCGTGCCACATGCGCTCGGAGTCGACGACGAACTGGGCGCCCCGGACGAGTGGGACCCGGATCTCGCCGTCGCGGTCGTCCTTGGCCGTGCGCAGGATCATGAAGCTGTCCGGGTCGTCCGTGAGCTGCAACCACGCCCGCACGACCCGACCCGTGCCGTCGGGGTTGAGGCGGTTGTTGTCGTCGAGGTGGAGCCACCGCTCGACATCCGGCATGACGTTCGGCTCGAGCTTGATGGTGCGGACCCGGCCGAAGTCGGCCCCGACACGCGTCGTCCACTCCACGAGCGTCGGGCACGACGCCGCGTTCGACGTCCACACCCCGCCCTTGTCCGCCTTGCCGTGGTCCCAGAACCCGGCGCACTCGATGGCCCCGTAGGCCGAGGCGATCGGGGCGAAATTCGTGTCGCCGCCGCTCTTCCAGTCGCGGTACTCGAGCCTCAGGAACTCGTCCTCCGGGATGTCGAGGTCGCACCGGCGCAGCACGATGTAGCCGTGCCCCGCCAGTTCGGGCAGCTCGTTCCACATGCCGAGCATGGTACCGAAGGGCCCACCGACGGCCGGGTACCCCGTTCCCGTCAGCGGATCGAGCGGTTTCCGCACGAACTGAGGACGAGAACGGCGATGGTGCGTCTCAGGACTTGGCGCGCTCGTCGAGAGCGTGACGCAGCAGGTCGGCGTCGCGCCGAGAGAGACGGCGGGCGAAGCGGTCGAAGGCAGCGGCGTGGTCGGTCGTGCGCCCGAGGGCGTCCTGCATCCGCTGGGCTGTGAAGTCGGCCTCGTCGATCCGGGCCCGGTAGGCGTAGGCCCGGCCGTGCGGCTCCCGCTCGACCAGGCCCTTCTTCCACAGCCGGGTCAGGATCGTCATCACGGTGGTGTAGGCCAGCCCGGCGTCGAGGCCGTCCCGCACTTGCCCGGGTGTGAGCGCCGTCCCGTCGTGGCGCCAGAGGTGACCCAGGACCTCCGCTTCCAACGATCCCATCGGGCGGCGCTTCGGCATGTGGACTCCGAGCCGGGCAGGGTTCTGGCAGCTTACCGGCGTCGAGAGCGGCTCTGACCAGCCGAAGGCCGGCTCAGGCGGCGCGGTGGCGCAGGCGGGAAGTGGTCGCGGCGTCGGCCATCCAGCGGTCCATGTGGGCGATCGTCCGCCAGTAGAGGTCTTCCATGAGGATGTGGTCGAACTCGCCGTTGCGGCCTACGGAGATGAGGTTCTCGACGCCGGTCCCGTCGGTGCGGAGGCGCTGGCGATCGGCCTCGTAGTCGAGGTGGAAGATCGGGTAGGCCAGCGGCTGGCGCAGCACCCGTCCGGACAGGAACCGTCGGCGGACGCCCGGAACGAGCCGGGCCAGCTCGTCGAGGGCCCGCTCGATCAGCACTTCGTCGTCGGTGGTCCACACGGCGTCGCCGGGCTGGGCGCCGTACTCGGCGAGCACCAGGGTCTTGCCCTCCGGCGCCAACCAGGGCATCGACCGGGTGGCCTCCGTGAGGCGGAAGGTGTCGAAGCCCTTGGGCAGCCACACCACCGTGTCAGGCAGCAACCGGGTGCCCTCGAGCTTGAGGTTCACCATCACCATGCCGCGGAAGCGGAAGCGGCCCAGCGGCGCCAGGACCTCGGTGCCCTCGACGAGCTTCGGGAGCACGTGCACGGGGGCCGTGCTCACCACCATCCGCGCCGGCACGTCACGCCCGGCCACCTTGATGCCGACGGCGACGCCGTCCTCGACGTAGATCCGCTCGACCGGCGAGTCCAGCTGGATGACACCGTCGCCGAGCTCCTTGGCGATGGCATCGCACATGGTGCCGACACCCCGGTTCGGGTACACGTGGTACACGCCCGCCGACTGGGGTTGCTCCTGGCAGTAGCCGATGGCCACGGCGCGGCGGGTCAGTCGGGCCGCCATGCGCAGCCACATCGTGTGCACCACGCTCGACGGGATCTTGTCGCCTACCGCCGGTGACAGCTCGCTGGCCGGAGCGCCCGACCACGCCTCGACGAGCGGCAGGGCGACCTCGTCGGCGAGCGCCCGGCCGTACTCGTTGCGGAACCAGTCGGCGGCGGATCTCGGGGTGTCGTCGAGCCGCTGCGTCCTGGCCTTGATGGCGGCGGCGGCGAAGCGCGGCACGCCCATGAGCCCGAACGGATAGTTGCGGTACTTGCCGTCGAGCCGCACGACCTCGCCGTAGTAGCGGACCGGGCGGCAGTCGTGGCCGACACCGAGGGCCCCCGCCAGGCGGTTGGTGATGAAGTGGGCGCCGACGTCGTAGCTGAAGCCGTCAGGATCGACATGGGTGGCGGCCATGCCGGCGATGCGCGGACCGCCCTCGAAGATCTGGACCGGGATGCCCTGGGCCTGGAGCCGCCGGGCGGCGACGAGGCCGGCGATGCCGGCGCCGAGTACAGCAACAGGCGGGCTGGACTGGCTCAACGCTCCCCTCGACGGGCTCGTGCCATGCGGGTGACTGTACGAGCACGTCATGGTTCCGTCACTGAGCCATCCGACCCAGCCGGACCCGCCCGATCCGACCGATAATTGACGCCGACATGGCGCCCGACCACGACCACACCCACGGTGCCGCCACCCTGCGGGCCGGCGCGCGCCATCAGGGCCGACTGGCGATGGCGCTGGCATTGACCATCGGGTTCCTGGCCGTCCAGGTCGTGACGGGCCTGGCCACCGGCTCGCTCGCCTTGCTCTCGGACGCCGGTCACATGGCCACGGACGCGCTCGGGCTGTCGATGGCACTCATCGCCATCCACGTCGCCAACCGGAACGGGCGCGACCGCCAGCAGACCTTCGGCCTGTACCGGCTCGAGATCCTCGCCGCGCTCGCCAACGCGGTCTTGCTCTTCGGCGTGGCCGGCTACGTGCTCGTCGAAGCGGCTCGCCGGCTCAGCGACCCGCCCGAGATCGCCTCGGGTGTCGTTCTCGTCGTCGGTGTGCTCGGTTTGCTCGTGAATCTCGTGGCGTTTGCGCTGCTCCGCCCCGGTGCGAGCGAGAGCCTGAACGTAAAGGGCGCCTATCTGGAGGTGGTGGCCGACGTGCTCGGCTCGATCGGCGTGATCGTCGCTGCCGTCGTGATGACCATCACCGACTGGTGGTGGGTCGATCCCGTCATCGGCGCCGCCATCGGGCTGTTCATCCTGCCCCGGGCGTGGCGGCTCGGACACGAGACGCTGCGCGTGCTGGTGCAGGCGGCACCGGCGGGCACCGACCTGGCCGCCATCGACGCCGAGCTGCGAGCCATCCCCGGCGTCGTCGACGTCCACGACCTCCACGTGTGGACCCTCACCAGCGAGATGGAGGTGGCGACGGCCCACGTAATGGTGGCCGCCGGCGCCGACTCCCACGCCGTGCTCGACAGCGCCCGCGCTCTCCTCAGCGAGCGCCACCACCTCGACCACGCCACCCTCCAGGTCGAGCCCGACGACCATCGCGGCTGCGACGAGATCAGCTGGTGACGAGTCGTTCTCAGCGGTTCTCAACGCGCTAGCCTGAGGTCGGTGGAGGATGTCGACTTCGTGGCCGTGACCCGATTGCGCAAGGACGGCCAGCGCTACACGGAGAACCGACGCCAGCTCGTGCGGCTGCTGGCCACCGCCGGCACGCCGCTCACCATCCCGGAGATCCTCCAACGCCGGCGCGACCTGGCCCAGAGCTCGGTGTACCGGAACCTGGTCGTGCTCGAGGAGGCCGGGCTGGTCCAGAAGATCGTCACGAGCGACGAATGGGCCCGCTACGAACTGGCCGAGGACCTCACCGAACACCACCACCACCTGATCTGCTCGGAGTGCGGCATCGTCCGCGACTTCACCGTGCCGCCCGGCCTCGAACGGTCCGTCGACGACGCCCTCGGCAAGGTGGCCAAGCAGACCGGCTTCACGCTGCGGCACCATCGGCTCGATTTGGTAGGCGTCTGCCCGTCCTGTTCCGACTAGCCGTCAGCGCCAGCGACAGCACGAAGCACACGCCCGTCGCCAGCGCGATGGCTCCTCCGGCGGCGATGCTCCAGATAGCGGCGGCGAACAACCCCAGGATGCCGCTCAGGGCGCCGACGAACGACGACACGGCGATCGCCGGACCGAGCCGGTCGACCCACAGCCTCGCCGTCAACGCCGGCACCGTGAGCAGGGCGACGGCGAGCAGCGTCCCGACGGCGGGGATGGCCGTCACCATGGTGAGCGTCACAGCCACCAGGACGATGGCGTCGAGCACCCGCGCCCGATAGCCGAGTGCCAGAGCGCCGCCGCGGTCGAAGGCGCCCAACACGAGCTCCTTGTGGAACAGGCCGAGAACGGCCAGAACCAGCGCCCCGACCACCGTGGTGGTGGCGATGTCGGCAGGGGTCACCGTCAGCACCGAGCCCACCAGGAAGGCGGACAGGTCGCGCGACGACGCCGGTTCCGCCGACACGACGAGGACGCCGACGGCGAAGCTGCCGGCCAAGACCACGCCGATGACCGACGCGTCGTCGAGGACCCGCGTGGCGCCGAGCACCAACACCGCCGCCACGATGAGCAATCCGTAGGCGGTGCCGCCCACGAACAGGCTCAGGCCCAAGGCGGAGGCGATGGCGACACCGGGGAAGGTGGCATGCGACATGGCGACCACGAAGAACGGCAGCTTCCGGAGCACGACGTGCACTCCCACGACGCCCGCCACGGCACCGACGAGCACCGCTTCGAGCAGCGCCCGCCGATAAAGCGGCGACTGGAGGCTGTCGACCAGGTTCCTCATGCCGGGGCCAGGGCGACACGCGGCCGTCGCACTCTCACCGCCACGGCCCGCCCGGCCGCCACGACCACGAACCCGGCGGTGATGACCATCACGATGGTGGCGCCGGACGCCAGGCGCCAGCCGTGGTGGATCGATCCCTCGTAGCTGACGACGAGGCCGAGCCAGCCACCCACGGCCCCGAAGCCGGCCGCCACCGCCATCATCGGACCGACGCGCCGGCACAGCAGGCGGGCCGCCGCCGCCGGCGTCACGATGAACGCCACCACCAGCACGGTGCCGACGGCGCGCACGGCGGCCACGACGGTGAGCATGACGACGACGTTGATGAGGAGGTCGAGCCACACGGCGGGGTAGCCCATCGCCTCCGAGCCGAGAGGGTCGAAGGCCCGGAACACCAGCTCCTTGTGCAGCAGCAACAACAGGGCGAGCGACACGACACCGATCACCAACGTGTCGAGCAGCTCCTGTTGATCGACAGAGAGGATCCGGCCGAAGAGCAGCGCGGTCAGGTCGCTCTGGAAGCCGGTCCGGCGCGACACCACCACCACGCCGAGGGCGAAGAAGGTGGCGATGAGCAGCGCCATCAGCGCGTTGCTGTCGACGCGCCGGGCGCCGATCGTGTAGAGGGCGATCGCCACGGTCCCGGCTACGAGCGCACCGGCCAGCAGTGACTGGTCGAGGACGAAGGCGATGGCGATGCCCGGGAACACAGTGTGCTGCACGACCTCCGTGAGGAACGCCAGCCGGCGCAACAGCACGTGCACGCCGACCACGCCGCCGAGAACGCCCAGCATCACGATCTCGGCCAGGGCCCGGCGCATGTAGCCGAGGCCGAAGGGCTCGAACAGCAGGCTCCACACGGCCGTCAGCGAGCGATCACGGTGGCGCCGCCGTCGAGGAGGAGCGCGGCGCCACCGTAGGTGGCTTTCAGCAGGTCGGCGGTGAGCGCTTCCTCGATCGGGCCGAAGGCGACCTGGTGGCGGTTGAGGAGGCAGGCGTCGTCACAGGCGAGGTGGGCGACCGAGAGGTCGTGGGTCGACATGACCACCGCCACGCCGTCGTCGCGGAGCCGCCGCAGGACGCCCAGCACCGAGTCGGTGGTGGTGGCATCGACACCCGTGAACGGCTCGTCCAGCAGGAGTAGCCGGGCGTGCTGAGCCACGGCCCGAGCGAGCAGGACCCGCTGGCGCTGCCCGCCGGAGAGCACGCCGAAGCGGTCGCCGGCGCGATGGGCGAGGCCGACCTCCTCGAGGGCAGCGCGGGCGGCCGCCTTGTCGGCGCGGCCCGGCCGGCGGGCCCAGCCGATGGCGCGGTAGCGACCCATCAAGACGACCTGCAGCACGCTGACCGGGAATTCGCGATCGAGCGCCTCCGCCTGTGGCACGTACGCCACTCGAGGACGCGCCGCTTCCGGCGTGGTGCCGAGCACCTCGATGCGGCCACGCACCACCGGTACGAGCCCGAGAATGGCCTTGATGAGGGTCGTCTTCCCGGCGCCGTTCGGGCCGATCAGGGCCACCGCCCCGCCCGGTTCGACCACGCCCGTGACGCCCTCGAGCACCGGCTCCCGCCCGTAGGCCGCGGCGACGCGATCGAGAACGAGAGCCGGATCCATCTCGTCCATTATCTCAGCCGAGATTGGCAACAATCTCCCCCGTGTTGTGCCGCTCCATCTTGAGGTACGTGTCGCCGTCGCTGCCTCCGGGTCCGAGGGTGTCGCCGAACAGCGCGTCCTCGCCCGCCACTACCTTCACGCCGGCCTCGCTGGCGATGGCCTCGGCCGTCTTCGGCGGCAGCGAGCTCTCCGAGAAGACGGCCTTCACGCCCTCGGCCTTGATCTTGGCGACGAGGTCGTTGATCTCGGCCGGCGAGAGCTCGGCTTGAGTATCGAAGCTCGGGATGACCGAGCCGACGAACTCGAGACCGAAGTGGTCGACGTAGTAGCCGAAGGCGTCGTGGTTCGTCACCAGCTTCTTGTTGGCGAGGGTGGCGATCTGGGCTTTGATCTCGGTGTCGAGGGCATCGAGTTGCGCCGAGTAGTCAGCCAGGTTCTTCTCGAACGCGGCCTTCGCGCTCGGATCGGCGGCCTCCAAGGCGTGGGCGATGTTGGCCACCATGAGCTTGGCGTTCTGCGGATCGTGCCAGATGTGGGGGTCCCCGTCCGGCTCCTCGTCGTCGCCGGGGTGGATCGTGACGCCCTGGCTGGCGTCGACGACGGCGCCCTGGGGACTGGCACTCTCGATCGTCTCCTCGAACCACTTCTCGAGGCCCACGCCGTTCTTCACGATGACGTCGGCGTTGGCGATGGCGTCGAGGTCGGCGGGCGTCGGCTCGTAGTCGTGGGGATCGACGTTGGGCTTGAGGACGGCGTAGATCTTGACCTGGTCGCCGCCGATGTTCTGAACGAAGTCGGTGATCTGGGTGGTGGTGGTGACGACGTTCAGGACCTCGCCGGTACCGGCCGACGTCGAAGCGGCCGTGGCCGTCGTCGACGGCGGCGACGACGAGCTGTTGTCGCCGCCGCAGGCCGCCAGCACGAGCGCGCCGGCCAGACTGACACCCAACGCCGCCGTCGCCGTCGTCCTCATCACGCTTCCTCGCATCGCCAACACTCTAGTCGAGAATCGTTCCCGTTCCCACGAGGCCGGCCCGTCGCCGATGCGATGGCGAAGAACCGCGACGCCCAATCCACCGTTTCGGTACATTCGGCGTCGCGGATCAGCCGCGGCACCTAGCCTGCGCCCGATGCCAAGGGCGGCCGTCATCTCGTTCCGGCTGGGCGGGTCGGACGGCGTCTCGATCGTCGCCGAACAGTGGTGCC
This sequence comes from bacterium, assembly GCA_046725105.1. GTDB lineage: Bacteria > Actinomycetota > Acidimicrobiia > Acidimicrobiales > Ilumatobacteraceae > DASXAI01. The sequence goes on from JBKOXV010000326.1 coordinate 12,703, forward strand.
GAGCCTTCGAAGAGCTCGGGTTCGCGGTGACGTCGGTGGCCGGCGACGGCGTCGCCGACCGGTGCGTCCCGGAAC
>JBKOXV010000081.1:0-7672 GCA_046725105.1 bacterium
GCACCGTGGGGGCGACGGCGACGCCAGCCACGGGATTCTCGACTGTGGTGGCGGCCCCCTCCGATCCGCCTCCCCCGCACGCCGCGACGAGCAGCGCCGCACTGAGAACGATCGCCGTCCGCCTCATGTCGCGAGTTTTGCAGATCCCGCCGCGAACCGCAGTGCCGCGCCGGCCGCGTCGCGCCCTTGGCGCACGCACGAGGCGATCCCGATTCCCCGATAGGCGGCGCCCGCCACCACGACGCCGGCCGGCAGGGCCGCCTCGATGGCGGCCACCCGGTCGAGGTGGCCCGGCTCGTACTGCGGGAACGAACGAGGCCAGCGGGTGACGCGCACCTCGAGCGGCTCGGCGCGCACGCCGACGTGGCCGCGCAAGTCGTCGAGGGCGGCACCGACGAGCGCGTCGTCGTCGAGGTCGAGAGCATGCTCGTCGCCGTCGCGTCCCAACGACGCTCGCAGCACGATGCGGTCGCCGCCGAGCGCCCAGTGCGGCCACTTGGCCGAGCCCCACGAGCACGCCGTGACGTGGCGCTGCTCGGCCACCGGGACGAGGTAGCCGCTGCCGTCGAGGCGCCGGCCGACCGAACCGAGCGGCAGGGCGAGCGTCACCAGGGCGACCGACGCGTACCGGACGCGGCGCAGGCCGGCGGCGGCGTCCGGCGCCAGGGTCCCGAGGACAGTGGCGGCGGCCGGGGCGGGAGTCGTGACCACGACGGCGTCGGCCTCGAGGCCGGCGACGGCGAGGCCGGTCGGACCGGTCCGTTCGATCGGCCCGGCCGCCGTGCCGACGCGCAGGTCGACGCCGGCGTCGCGCAGCTGCACCGACAAGCGGTGGACCACGTGGCCGAGGCCCTCGGGATGAGTGAGGAAGACCGGGCCGCCGGGCGCGCTCGATGGCGAGCGCAGGCCGAGCAGGAGGCTGCGACGGCGGGCGGCCGCCTCGGCCAACTGCGGCGCGGTGGCCGCCAGGCTGATGTGGGCCGGGTCGGCGGCGTTGATCGATCCGACGAGGGGCCCGACGAGGCGGTCGTAGACCTCGGCGCCGAACCGGCGGCGCACCGTCAGGCCGAGATCGTCGTCACCGTCGGTGCGCGGCAGCAGGGGTTCGATGGCGGCGCGGGCCTTCCCCCGCCACGACAGCAGGTGGCCACGAGCCAGCGGGCCGAGGCCGGTCGGCACGCCGAGGACGAGCCCGGCCGGGATGGGGTGGAGCGCGCCGCGCCACCAGACGAAGGCGTGGCCGGTGGCGGGCGCGACGAGCTCATCGGCCAACCCGATCTCGCGCAGGAGATCCAGGGCCCAGGGGACACGGGCGAGGACCGAGTCGGCGCCGGCGTCGACGGGCTGGCCGGCGAAGGGCGTGGTGAGGATCTTGCCGCCGAACCGGTCCGACGCTTCGACCAGGGTGACGGCGGGCCGGTCGGCGGCCCGCGACAGCTCGAAGGCGGCGGCCAGGCCCGTGATGCCGCCGCCCACCACGACGACGTGGGTCATGGCGGCGGCGCCGCCCGGGCCGCGGCCAGGCCGGCGAGGGCGGCCATGACATCGGCGTCGGCGTTCACGACCGGCGTGCGGGCGAAGGCGAGCCCGGCCGCCTCGGCTCGACGACGGAGATCGATGTCGACGTCGTACAGCAGCTCGAGGTTGTCGGCGACGAAGCCGCACGGGCACACCAGCACGCCGGTGGCACCTTCGGCGGCGGCCAGGTCGGTGACGACCGTCGCGACATCGGGACCGAGCCACGGCTCGGGCGTGCGGCCGGCCGACTGGTAGGCGACGCACCACTCGCCCCACGGCGCCAGTCCGGCGCGTGCCGCCACGGCTTCGGCCGTCTCGCGCAGGCCCGTCGGGTAGGGGTCGTCGTCGGTGACCACCCGCTCGGGGAGCGAGTGGGCGGTGAACACGACCTTCGACGCCGGCGGAAGGGCGGCCAAGCCGTCGGTGACGGCGGTGGTGAGGAAGGAGAGGTAGGCCGGCTCGAGGTGCCAGTCGTCGACGGCCATGTAGTCGAGCCCGATGCCGGCCGCCGCCGTGCGGGCCCGGTCGTGGTACTCGCCGACGGAGGCTGGCGAGTAGTGCGGGGCCAGGACGAGACCGACGGCGCGGTGGAGGCCCCGGACCCCGGCCATCGCCATGGTGTCCTCGATGCGCGGCTCGGTGTGCTTGAAGCCGACGAGGACGTCGTAGGCGGCGGGGTCCAGCGCATCCAGCGCCGCTTGGACGGCGGCCCGCTGGGCCTCGGTGCGCTCGATCAGCGGTGACAAGCCACCGATGGCTTCGTACCGGGCGGTCAGCTCGGCCAGGAGCTCGGGCGGGGGCGGCCGACCGTGGCGGATGTCGGTGTAGTAGGCCTCGATGTCCTCCTTGGCACGGGGCGCGCCGTGGGCCATGAGGATGACGGCAATCACAGCTCGCCGCCGTGCAGCGCCTCGACGAGGCGGGTGAGGACGGCGGGATCGGTCTCGGGCAGCACGCCGTGGCCGAGGTTGAAGATGTGGCCCCGCCGCCCGCCGTTGGCGGCCAGAACTTCGGCCGCTTTGGCGCCCACGACTTCCCACGGACACAGGCACACCACCGGGTCGAGGTTGCCTTGGACGCCCACTCGGCCAGGCAGGCGGCGCCGGGCCTCGTCGAGCGGGGTGCGCCAGTCGACCCCGACGACGTCGGCGCCGGCCTCAGCCATCGCCGCCAGCAACTCGCCGGTGTCGATGCCGAAGTGGATCCGTGGCACGCCGAGCTCGCCCACGGCGGCGAGCACTTTGGCCGAGTGAGGCAGCACGTAGCGGCGGTAGTCGGCGGGGCTGAGGGCGCCGGCCCACGAGTCGAACAGCTGCACGGCCTGGGCACCGGCCCGCACCTGGGACAGGAGCGAAGCGGCGGCCAGATCGGCCAGGCGGTCGAGCAGGGCGTGCCAGAGCGGCTCGTCCGAGTACATCAGGCCCTTGGTGCGGGTGTAGCGGCGCGACGGCCCGCCCTCGACGAGGTAGCTGGCGACGGTGAAGGGCGCGCCGGCGAAGCCGATGAGGGGCACGTCGAGCTCGCCGGCGAGGATGCGGACGGTCTCCAGCACATACGGCGTGTCGAGCTCGGGCTCCAGCGGGCGCAAGCGCTGCAGGTCGCCGCTCGAGGCGAACGGATGCTCGACGACGGGGCCGGAGCCGGGCGCCACGTCGACGCCGAAGCCGATGGCCGCCGCCGGCACCACGATGTCGGAGTAGAGGATGGCGGCGTCGACGCCGTGGCGGCGCACCGGTTGCAGCGTGATCTCGGCCGCCAGCTCGGGTTTGGCGATGGCGTCCAGGATGCTGCCCTCACCCCGGATGGACCGGTACTCCGGCAACGAGCGCCCGGCCTGGCGCATGAACCACACCGGCGGGTAAGGCGTCTCCTCGCCACGGCACGCCGCCAGGAACGGGGCGTCGGCCGGCGCGGTCACGCCGTCGACGTTAGGCCGCCCCGCGCCGCAGGGCGATCCCGGTTTCACGCTGGTTCGACGACCTGTGACGTCGTTGAACTGGCGTGAAACCGACCCGTTCCGAGTGCTGGTCTCTCCGTCCGGCCAACCGATATCCTGTCTGTTCCCCGTGCACGGGGAGGATTCGAGCCAAGCGGATGTCTCAGCACCCCGATCTCGCCGAAGAGCAGGCCTACATCGACTTCGCGTATGCCTGTCTCGAACGCAGCCGGGAGGATGCGTGGAGGCTGCGGGACCTCACCGAGGCGGGTCGGGGCGGCACCCACCAGGCCCGCTACGAACGCGACGTGTTCGAGGAGGCGCTGTACAGCCGGCTCTCCCAACTCGACCTGCACGACGAGGTCCTGGTGTTCGGGCGCATCGACCGCCCGTCGCAGGACGGCGCCACCGCCGAGGGTGACCCCAGCAGCTCCAGCGACGTCGAGTCGTTCCACCTGGGGCGCCTGGCCGTGGCCGACGACTCCCGTGAGCCGGTGGTCATCGACTGGCGGGCGCCGGTGGCCGAGCCGTTCTACCGCGCCACCGGCCGCGACCCGATGGGCCTGGTGCGGCGGCGCCACTTCGCCGTCAAGGGCCGCCAGCTCCTCGACATCGAGGACGAGCTGTTCGGCGCCGGCCACCTCGGCATCGGCGAGGACATCGACGGCCAGAACGGTGACTCCGTCCCGCGCCTGCGCGGCTATTCCAGCCTCATCGCCGCCATCGAGCAGGGCCGCACCGGTCGGCTGGGCGACATCGTGGCCACGATCCAGGCCGAACAGGACGAGATCATCCGATCGTCGCAGGCCGGCGTGCTCGTGGTGCAGGGCGGCCCCGGCACCGGCAAGACGGTGGTGGCGCTGCACCGGGCCGCCTATCTGCTGTACTCGTACCGCTTCCCGCTCGAGGACCAGGGTGTCCTCGTGATCGGGCCCAACCGGCTGTTCCTGCGCTACATCGAGCGGGTCCTGCCCTCGCTCGGCGAGGCCGGCGTCGAGGAGGTCGTGCTGGCCGACCTGGTGCCCGGGGTGCGCTTCGGCGGTACCGACACGCCCTTCGCCGCCCGGGTGAAAGGCGACGTCCGCATGGCCGACGTCGTGGCCAAGGCGGTCCTCGACCGTGAGCGCCCGCTGAAGCAGGACCTGGTCGTGGCGTACGGGCTCACGTCGCTCCGGCTGACCGCGGCCGAGAGCCAACGGATCGTGCGCGCCGCCCGGCGCCGGTTCCGCCGCCACAACGTCGCCCGTCGGTTCGTCGAAGGTGAGGTGTTCGCGGCGTTGGCGGCGAGCAGCCGGGAGGTGGCGTCGCCGGAGACGGTGCGGGAGCGCACCCGGTCCACCGACGTGGTGCGCCTGGCCCTCGAGCGGATGTGGCCGGTGCTGACGCCGGCGGAGCTCCTCCACGACCTGTTCGGTTCGCCGGCCCTGCTGAAGCTGGCGGCGGCGCGGTGGCTCACCGACGAGGAGACCACGTCGCTCTATCGACCCCGCGCCGACGACCTGCACGCCGTGCGCTGGTCCGACGCCGATGCCGCCCTCCTCGACGAAGCCCGTGAGCTGCTCGGGCCGCGGCCGGCGCGCCGGACGCGCCCGTCGGAGAACGGCGACGTCCACACCGACGAGATCCGCACCTACGGCCACATCGTCATCGACGAGGTGCAGGACCTCACGCCGATGCAGCTGCGGATGGCCTCACGCCGCTCGCTGAACGGCTCGATGACCGTTGTCGGCGACATCGCCCAGGCCACCGGGCCGCACGCGCCCCGCGACTGGTCCGACGTCCTACGCCACTTGCCCGACCGCCGGCCGGCGCGTGTTTCGGACCTCACCGTCGGGTACCGGATCCCGGCCCAGACCATGGCCCTGGCCGCCCGGGTGCTGCGGGTCGCCGCCCCCACCCTCGCGCCGCCGACGTCCATCCGCGACGGCGACGAGCCGCCGTCGATCGTGCGGGTCGAGCCGGGCGAGCTCAGCGCGGCCGTGACGGCCGCCGTCGAGCGGCTCACCGTCACAGTCACCGGCAGCACGGCGGTGGTCGTCCCCGAGTCGCTCGTCGAGCCGCTCACCGCGGCCTTCCAGGCGCGCCGGCTCACGTTCGGCGTCGCCCCACAGGACGGCCTCGACGCCCCGATCACCCTCGTGCCGGTCGGCCTGGTGAAGGGTCTCGAGCTCGACGGCGTGGTGGTCGTCGAACCGGCCCGCATCGTGGCCGAAGAGGTGCAGGGCATGCGAGCGCTCTACGTCGCGCTCACCCGGGCCACCAAGGTGCTCGCCGTCGTGCACGCCGAGCCCCTGCCCGAAGCGTTGCTGGACTAGACGGCCGCTACCCCTCCGTTCTCGTCACGCCAGCGTGCGAAATCCGCTCACCCGCGTGACGAGAAGGAGGGAGCTAGCGTCGTACGCGTGTACTGCCCGCGGTGCCACGCCGCGCTGGAGGCCCAGGACCGCCGGTGCTGGGCGTGTGGCCGCCGCCTCGGCCCGTCGATCACCCGGCCGGCGTTCTACACGTTCGTGATCGCCGCTCTCGCCGCCGTCCTGGCCGTCGGCGTGAACCGGCTGTGGGCCGCCGCCGAGGAGCGGGGGAACGCCGAGAAGAAAACCCACCCCACCGCCATGGCGCCGGCGCCCACGACCACCGCCGCGGCCCCTGCGGCGCCGTCGGCTACGGCGGCCCCGCCGCCCCCCGGCCCGCTCGCGGCGACGGTGATGGCGTCGAGTGGCACCGGCCCGGCCCAGAACGGCTGCGGCGACACCACGTCGTACGACGCCACCAATGTGGTCGACGGCAACAAGGCGACGGCATGGCGCACGACCGGTGACGGCACGGGCCAGACCCTCCAGTTCACCTTGGCGGGGAAGAGCCACCTGCTGCAGGTCGGGCTCATCCCCGGCTACGACAAGATCGACGACTGCTCGGCGGCCGACCGGTTCGCACAGATGCGCAAGATCACAGGCGTGAAGTGGACGTTCGCCGACGGGACCAGCGTGCAGCAATCGTTCACCCCGGACCGCACCCTCCAGATGGCGCCCGTCGACATCGTCACGACGTCGGTCGTGATCGAGATCACCGGTACGTCGGCACCCGACGGGCTCGACTACACGCCTATCTCCGAAGTCGCCCTCGTCGGGACGCCGGCCTGAAGGCAGCTTGCTCGGGGGTGTTAGGCTTGCTAAACAAAGCCCGTGCGGTTCCGACTCCTCCTTGCTCCGGCCCTGATCGTGGCCGTGGTCGCCCTCGCAGCATGCAGCGACGACGGTTCTGACACCCGGGACTCGGGCTCCGGATCGGCGTCGGGCGCCGGCTCAGGTTCCGGTTCGGCGTCGGGCGCCGGCTCGGGTTCGGGCTCACAGGCCGGCTCCGGCATCACGGTCGACACCGGTGCCACGTCCTCCGATCCTCTGGTGAACGAAGGGGCCGCCACCTACACGCAGTACGTCCGCCAACAGGTCGACGCCCTCGTCGCCGCCACCAAGACCTTCACGGACGCCGTGCGGGCCGGCAACGTCCAAGCGGCCAAGGACGCCTATGCGCCGTCCCGCCAGCCGTGGGAGCGCATCGAGCCGGTCGCCGGGCTCGTCGAGGACATCGACGCCGCCGTCGATGCGCGGGTCGACGACTTCGCCAACGAGGACGACCCGGCGTGGACCGGGTGGCACAAGCTCGAGTACCTCCTGTGGAAGAAGGGTGACATCAGCGCGGCGTCGGGCGCGCCCAAGCTGGCCGACCAGCTCGACGCCGACATCGCCAAGCTGAAGGCGACGATGGACACCACGAGCGTGCCGCCGGCGGCCATCCCGGCCGGCGCCGCCGACCTCATCGAGGAGGTGTCGGAGGGCAAGATCACCGGCGAGGAGGATCGCTACTCGGGCACGGATCTGTGGGACTTCGCCGCCAACGTCGAAGGATCGAGGCAGGCCTTCGAGGCGATCAAGCCGGCGTTGCAGGCCAAGAACGCCGACCTCGTGGCCAAGATCGACAGCGGCTTCAACGACATCCAGGCCCAGTTGAAGGCCTACGCCGAGGGCAACGGTTACAAGCCCTACAGCGACCTCACCGACGCCGACAAGACCAAGATGAAGACGGCACTGGCCGGTCTGTCGGAGAACCTCGCCGACGTGGCGGGGGCACTGGGCCTGACGTGACGCTCACTCGGCGCTCCTTCCTGTCGAGCGCGCTGGCGAGCGGCGCCGCCGCCGCCGTCGGGGTGTCGTGTAGCTC
>JBKOXV010000149.1:0-23054 GCA_046725105.1 bacterium
CGGCGACGACGATCACGGTGGTCATCACGACGACGAGCGCGAGCACGATGACCATGACGACGACGGAGACGACGACTAGCCCGTCGAGCTCCGAAGCCCCTGCCGATGGTCGCCGCTTCCAGAGGGAGCGCCATGCCAGCCGATGACTTTCCCGCCCCGAGCGAAGGCTTCGTGCTCACTCATTTCATCGTCGCCGGCGACGTCGCCCGCTCACGGGACTTCTACGTCGGCGTCTTGGGCGGCCGAGTGGTGATGGACGGCGAGCCGACGGTGGTCCAGTTGGCCAACAGCTGGGTGATCATCAACGTCGGTGGTAGGCCGACCGAAGACAAGCCCGATGTCGTGCTCGAACCGCCTACCGACCTCAACCGGGTCAACGCCTTCCTCAACGTCCGCGTTGCCGACATCCAGGCCATATACGACGAGTGGAGCTCCAGAGGGGCGGTGTTCCTGACCCCGCCCACCGACCGTGGGGCTGAGCTGCGCTGCTATCTGCGCGATCCCGACGGCCATCTGATCGAGGTTGGACAGGCCACCGGCGCCGGCGGGGCGCCAGGTTCGTAGCATTCCCCCATGGCCAGGTATCTGCGAGAGCCGGTCGACGAGCTTCCGTTCACGAACGAGGACAAGGCCCGCCGCTACGCCACCGAGCGCTACCGGGGTGCCGTCGGGCGCAACTGGTACACGTGCGACCCGACCCTGCAGCGGCTGATGCGCCGCTACCTCGGTGCCGACGGCGCGGCGTGGGCGGCGCCGCGGCTGGAACAGCTCGGGGCGCTGATGGGCGGCCCGATCGCGGCGCGGGCCGAGGAGACCGATCGCAACCCGCCGCGCCTGGAGAAGTACGACCGGTGGGGCCGCGACGTCAGCACGGTCATCATGCCGCCGACGTTCGAGGCGTCGCGTCGCGACCTCATCGAGCACAACTTCGCCTCGCCCGCCTTCCGGGACGAGGCACGGCGCGCCGGCGTCGACCCGGCGCCGCTCGCCGCGGCGTGGGCCTACCTGCTCGATCAGGCCGAGATCGGGATGATGTGCGCCCTCGGCACGGGCGGCGACATGGTCGTGCGTCTGGCCGAGGAGTTCGCCCCCGAAGACGTCAAGGCGCGGGTGGGCGAGCTGTTCGCGGCCGGCGAGTACGCCGGCGAGGCGGCCCAGATGCTCACCGAACGCACCGGCGGCTCCGACCTCGCCGCCCTGGAGACGACGGCGACGCCGGATGGCGACTGCTGGCGGCTCACCGGGTTCAAGTGGTTCGCCTCCAACGCCAACGGCTCGGCCTACGTCGTGCTGGCCAAGCCGCTCGGCGCACCGGACGGCATCCGGGGCATCGCACCGTTCCTCGTGCTCCGCGAGCAACGCGACGGGACGCGCAACGGCGTCCGCATCCGACGCCTCAAGGACAAGCTGGGGACGAAGGCGGTGGCTTCGGCGGAGGTCGAGTTCACCGACGCCGAGGCGTTCCTGCTCGCGCCGCCGGGCGACGGCGGGTCCGGCGCCGCCGGCGACGGCCGCGGCATGGCGCGGATGATGGAGCTCACGAACGGCGCCCGCCTCGGGATCGCCATGATGGGCCTGGGCTGCGCCCGCCGGGCCCTGGTCGAGTCGCTCTGCTACGCCGGCGCCCGGGAGGCGTTCGGCAGCGAGCTCGTCCACCACCCGCTGATGCAGCGCAAGCTGGCCGAGCTGATCGTCGACGTCGAAGCGGCGCAGGTACTCGTGTTCGACGGCTACCTCGGTCCCCGGCTGCGCATCGGCGCTCCGCTGGTCAAGCTGCGAGCGGCCCGCCTCGGGATCACGGCCGCCAGCGACGCCATCGAGATCCATGGTGGCAACGGCTACATCGAGCAATGGCCGGTCGCCCGGCTCCTCCGCGACGCCCAGGTGAACACGGTGTGGGAAGGCCCCGACAACATCCTGTGCCTCGATGTCCGCCGCGCCATCGAGCGGGAGGAAGCGGACCGGCCCTTCCTCGATCGGCTGCGCGCCGCCGCCAGCGCGGCGCCGAGCGACGACGCCGTCACGACGGCGACCGTCGCCGAGCGCATCGACGACCTCGAGGCGGCGCTCGGGGCGTGGCGAGAGCTTGATCGGACCACCGCCGAGGCTCGCCTCTACCCGCTGGCCCAGTTCATGATCGACGTCTACGCCGCCGCCCTGCTGCTCGAGCAAGCGGGGTGGGAACAGGCCGAGCTCGGCTCCGACCGGAAGCAGGTCGTCGCCCGCCTGTACGTCCGGGACCACCTCAGCGAGCGGGGGCGATTCCGCGGCGTCGACGCCCCCGCCGAGGAGCTGCAACGCTTCAAGGACCTGAGCGAAGGCGCCTTCGTCGACGAGTAGCTGCCGGCCGGCCGCCGTTCGCCTGAGGGGAGCCGGGTGCTATTGATGGCGACGTGCCGGCAGGTCGGGTCGCGGTCGTGACGGGTGGGGCGCGAGGCATCGGTCGGGCCATCGCCGACGCCCTCGCCGCGGCAGGCTGCGCCGTGGCCGTGTGGGACCTCGACGCGACCACGGCCATGGACGCCGCCGAATCCCTGTCCCATGGCTTCGGTACCGGCGTCGACGTCAGCGATCTCGCCGGCGTCCGGTCGGCCGCCGCCGCCACCGAGGCGGCTCTCGGCCCCGTCGACGTGTTGGTGAACAACGCCGGCATCGACATCCTCGGCCCCTTCCTGGCCAGCGATCCCGGCGACTGGGAGCGAATCATCGCCGTCAACTACCGCGGCCCGCTCAACACCTGCTTCGTCGTGGGTCCCGGCATGGTGGAGCGCGGCTGGGGGCGGATCGTCAACATCGCGTCCGACGCCGGCCGGGTCGGGTCGTCGGGCGAGGTCGTCTACTCGGGGACCAAGGGCGCGGTGGTGGCGTTCTCGAAGGCGCTGGCCCGCGAGTTGGCGCGGGCGGGCGTAACGGTGAACTGCGTCTGCCCGGGTCCCACCGAGACGGCCCTGCTGGGCCAGGTGGCGGCGCACAACCGGAAGCTGTACGAGTCGCTGGCCCGGGCCATCCCGCTGCGACGCACGGGCCAGCCCGGCGACATCGCTCCCGCCGTGGCGTTCCTCGCGTCCGAGGCGGCCGGCTACATCACGGGCCAGACGTTGTCGGTGTCCGGAGGGCTCACGATGGTGTAGTGAAGTGAAACCATGACCACACTCCAGAACCGGCCCAACACGGCACTCCTCGTGATCGACGTGCAGAACGGCGTCGTCGGGGCGGCCCACGAGCGCGACGCCATCGTCGCGAACGTCGCCAATCTGGTCGACAAGGCGCGCCAGGAACGAGTCCCGGTCGTCTGGGTCCAGCACTCCGACGAGCAGACTGTGAGGGGGAGCGACAACTGGCGGATCGTCCCCGAGCTTGCTCCAGGCGACGCCGAGCCCCTCGTCGAGAAGCACTACGGCGACTCCTTCGAGGACACCACCCTCGAGGCCGTGCTGTCGGACCTCGGTGTCGGGCGTCTCGTAGTGGTCGGCGCCCAGACCGACGCGTGCGTCCGCTCGACGCTCCACGGCGCCTTCGTCAGAGGGTACGACGCCACGCTCGTGAGCGACGCCCACACGACCGAGGACCAGACGGCATGGGGGGCACCTCCGCCGGACAAGGTCATCGCCCACACCAACCTGTACTGGAGGTATCAGACAGCGCCGGGGCGGACGGCCGGCACGGTCGAGACCAAGGACGTCGACTTCGGCGGCTCGTCCTGAGGCCGTCGTGATGGCAGCGGAGGACGACCTCGAAGCGATCCGCCAGTTGAAGGCCCGTTACTTCCGGACCATGGACACCAAGGACTGGGACGGCCTCGCCGCCGTGTTCGCCGACGACGTGGTGATCGACATGACCGGCGAGGGCGCCGGCGTGACCCACGGCGTCGCCGAGTACATGCCGTTCCTACGGCACCACATCGAAGCCGTCACCACCGTCCACCATGGGCACATGCCCGAGATCGAGATCACCTCGCCCACGACCGCCACCGGCACCTGGGCCATGGAGGACGAGCTGTGGTGGCCGCCGGGCGGCCCGATCCGGCACATGCACGGCTACGGGCACTACCACGAGACCTACGAGAAGACAGCCGGCGAGTGGCGCATCAAGACGATGACGTTGACCCGGCTGCACCGAGTGGTCGATCCGGCGACCTGATTCTCGATCGACCGCGAGCAGAACGCCCGAAGCGTCGTCAAAGGAGGTGGACCTGTACACCTATCCAAGGAGTTGACGTGACCATGGGCAACCCAGTCGTTCATTTCGAGATCCGTTCCAAGGACCCGGACGCCACCCGCGCCTTCTACGGCGACCTGTTCGGGTGGACGTTCCCCGACGGCGGAATGCCCGGATACACCTACGTGGAGACGGGCGTCGACGGCGCCATCCCGGGTGGGATCAGCCCCCTTCAAGGGGGCGAGCCAGCCGTGACGTTCTTCGTCGGCGTCGCCGACGTCGCCGCCGCACTGCGGGCGGCAGAATCTGCCGGTGGGCGGATCGTGCAACCGGCCACTGACGTGCCGGGCGTTCGGTTCGGGCTCTTCGCCGATCCCCAGGGCCAGGTCGTGGGCGTGGCGACGCCGACCGGGTGAGGGCGTCGAGGGCGTGAGACGATCGAGCTGATGATGCCCGGCGGAGGCGGCGACGACACTCTCGGCCGGGCCGTCGCCGGCGACGAGGCGGCGTTCGCGGCAGTCGCCGCTCCGTACCAGCGGCCCCTGTTCCGCCACTGCTACCGCATGCTCGGCTCCGGCCTCGACGCCGAGGAGGCGGTTCAGGACACGCTGCTACGGGCGTGGCGCCGCCTGGACACCTACGAGGGCACCGGACCGCTCGGCGGGTGGCTCTACCGGATCGCCACCAACGTCTGTCTCGACCGGCTCAAGTCTCGCCGGCGCCCGGGGACCGAGGAACCCTGGGTCGAGCCGATCGACGACGGTCGGCTCGACCCGCACGGCGATCCGCACGACGAGCTGGTTCGACGGAGGACATCAGCTTGGCCTTCGTCGCCGCGCTGCAGCGCCTCCCGCCTCGGCAGCGAGCCTGCTTATTGCTGCACGACGTCCTCGGATTCAGCCAGGGCGAGGTGGCCGAGGCCCTCGACATCGGCCCGACGAGCGTCAACAGCCTGTTGTTCCGCGCTCGCCAGGCGGCCGGACCCCGTCCGAACCACGCCACCTTCGACCGGAACGACCGGCGCGTGCAGGAGCTCCTCGCACGGTACGTCCGGGCGTGGCAACTCGCCGACATCGACGCCTTCGTCCAGCTGGTCGCCGATGACATCCGCTTCTCGATGCCGCCGCTCCCCGAGTGGTTCGAGGGCCGAGAAGCGGTCGCCCGCTTCGTCGCCGATGTCGTGTTCGCCGGCGCCCGACCGGCCGGGATCCCCCTGCAGGCGGGCTGGTGCAACGGCCAACCGGCCTTCGCCACCTACGAGCCCGGCCCCGAGGGGACGCTGGTGGCCAGCGGCCTGCAGGTGCTCGAGCTCGACCAGCGCGACGGGCGCCTCGTCGTCACCCACGTCGTGTCCTACCGGGACCCGTCCCTCGTAACGAGGTGCGGCCTGCCCGCCACCCTCGCCGGGCGCTAGACGACTGCCGTTCCGCGACGGCAGCGACACAACTGGGGCGGCTGATGTACCGCTGTGGTACATCAGGCGTCGCGGAACCCCGGACTGGACATCCTCACTCCGCAGTCGTCAGCTCACGTTCGACCATGCCGGACGTGAGCCGACTGCCTCGGAGATGACACACTCTGCCTCGTGTTGTCCGAACGCGTCGTCGTTGTCACGGGCGCCGGACGCGGCATCGGCCGGGCCCACGCCTTCACCCTCGCGGCTCGAGGTGCCTACGTGGTCGTGAACGACCTGGGCGTCGCCGCCGACGGCACGACACCGTCGTCGTCGCCCGCCGACGAGGTGGTCGCCGAGATCCGCCAGGCCGGCGGGGAGGCGGTGGCGTCCCACGACGACGTCGTGTCGGGTGCCGAGCGGATCGTCGCCACCGCGCTCGATGCCTACGGGCGGCTCGACGCCGTCGTCAACAACGCCGGCATCCTCCGCAGCGGGCTCCTGCTGCGCACCTCGCCCGACGACTGGCGCGCCGTGTTCGAGGTGCACCTGGTCGGGACGCTCGCCGTCACCCAGGCGGCCGCGTCCTACTGGCGCAACGAGTCCAAAGCGGGCCGCCCGCCCGGCGCGTGCGTCGTCAACACGACGTCGTCGGCCGGACTGCTCGGGTTCACCGGCGAGCCGGCTTACAGCGCCGCCAAAGCCGGCGTGATCGGCTTCACCCTGACGGCCGCCGCCGAGCTGGAGCGCTACGGCGTACGGGTGAACGCCATCGCCCCGGAAGCCGCCACCCGCCTGACGGCGTGGGCCGGCGACCAGCCGGCGATGGCGCCGGCGCTGATCTCCCCCCTGGTCGCCTGGCTCTGCGGCCCGGCATCGGCCGGCGTCACCGGCCGGGTGTTCGAGGTGGGCGGCGGCGTGGTGCACGTGCTCGAAGGGTGGCGGCGCGCTGCCGCCATCGAGCACGACGCCGACACTCCACCGGAGGACCTGGGCGAGCGCGTGGCAGCCGCTCTGGCCGAGCTCTCGCCGCCCACACCCGCCATCGTCCCCGTTCCGAGGGCCATCGCATGAAGTTCGGCATCTTCTTCGAGCTGTCGGTACCGCGGCCCTTGACGCGGCAGCACGAGCAGCTCGTGTACCGCAACGCCCTCGAACAGGCCCGGCTGGCCGACGAGCTCGGCTTCGACACCGTTTGGGCCGTCGAGCACCACTTCCTCGAGGAGTACTCGCACTGCTCGGCGCCCGAGCTCTTCCTGACCGCCGTCGCCATGCAGACCGGGCGGATCCGCGTCGGGCACGGCGCCGTGGTGTGTGTGCCGCAGATGAACCACCCCATCCGGGTGGCCGAGCGCGCCGCCGTCCTCGACATCCTCTCGGGCGGCCGGCTCGAGTTCGGCACGGCCCGGGCGTCGACGTGGACCGAGCTCGGCGGGTTCAACGTCGACCCTGACACCACCAAGATCTCCTGGGACGAGTATGTCCACCTCCTCCCTCGGCTGTGGACCGAGGAGCGCACCGAGTACCGCGGGGCCACCGTGTCGATGCCGGAGCGGCCCGTTCTGCCCAAGCCGGTGCAGGACCCGCACCCGCCGATGTGGGTCACGGTCACGACGCCGGGCACCGAGCTCGACGCCGCCGATCGTGGCATCGGCTGCCTCGGCGTGGCGGCGGCGAGCTTCCACGAGCAGGAGCGGCGCACCCTCGACTACCGCAAACGCATCGAGCTGTGCGACCCCGTGAGCTCGGTCGTCAACAACCAGATCACGACGTTGAACTATCTCCACTGCCACGAGGACGACGGCGTGGCGACCGCCGTCGGCGGCCGGTTGCTGCAGCTCTTCGTGCTGCTCAACGGACATCTGTTGTGGACACGCGAGGTGTACCCCACGGCGGCGTACCAGTCGCTCGCCAACCTGGCGCCGGGAGGCGGCCGCAGCAGCGAGAACCCCGAGGAGCGCCGGCCGGTCCCCGACGGGATCGCCATCGGCGACCCGGACCGGATCATCAGAGCCATCAAGGTGTGGGAGGAGATCGGCGTCGATGGCATCAACTTCATCGTGAACACGGCCGAGGTGGTCCCGCACGAGGAGGTCCTGGCGTCGATGCGGTTGTTCGCCGCCGAGGTGATGCCGGCGTTCCGGGTTGGGCGCCGCTGATGCTCCAGGGCACCGCCGACGTCGACGCCCAGGCGGCCCGAGCCCCGTTCGTCTCGGCGCCGGCGTCAGAGCCGCTGACGATCCCGACCGCCGAAGTGCTCCAGGTGGCCTGGGAAGTGGCGGCGACCGACCGGGACGCCCTGCTGCCGCCGGCCCTCCACCCGGTCAACCCACCGGTCGTCACGTTCTCGTTCCTCCGGGCCGAGGAGTCCGACTACGGCCCGTTCACCCTCGCGGAAACCCGCCTGCTGTGTCGCAGCGGACTGCGCACGCGCGGTTTCCTCGTCGGCGCGTTCGTCGACAACGCCGAAGTCGGCACTGTCCTGGCCGACGGGTGGGGATACCGAGTGGCGCCGGCCGAGCTCGAGATGAGCCACCGCTACGACGGCACGTCCGCCGAGGTCGTGGTCGACGGGGCCGTCGTGCTCGCCGCCGGGCACGTCTCGCCGGTGCCGCTGTCGCCGTCGGATCTGCAGTACACGGCCACGATGCAGCCGGCCCGGCTCGAGCGTGGCTTGCGGCTGCTCCAAGTGGAGCGCGACTACCAGTTCGTCCGGGCCGAACGCGGGCGGCCCTATGCGCACGCGTTCGAAGCGGCCGCGTGGGGCGAGCCCCGCCTCCACCTGTCGCACCCGGTATCGGCGTCGTCGGCGCGGGCCGGCGTGACGTTCAAACCGGTGCGCTTCATGTGCCGCCCCGACGTGTGGGCCTTCGACGGGACGGAGCCCGTGCCGCACTGACCGTGCCGCGCCCCATGCCGGCTCGCCGTCCAGCACGATGGAGGGACGCGAACCGCCACCCGCCTGCCGCTCCCGGCGCTCCGGCACCGCCGGCTCGACGGTGTCGACGTGGCGCGCACCGTCGCCTTCACGGGGATGCTCCTGGCCCACTACGTCTGGCCGCATCGTCCCGGCGAGCCGGGCTGGCTGCTGGGCCTCGACGCCGCCGCTGACGGCCGGGCCGCTCCGCTGTTCTGCGTGCTCCTCGGGCTGGGGGCGGCGCTGCTGGTTGCCGGCGGAACATCGGACCGCGTGCTCGTCCGGCGGGGCGCCGGTCTGTTCACCCTCGGCCTGCTCGTGTGGCCCTTCGTCGGACGCGTCTACTTGGTCCTGCCCCAGTACGGCGTCCTGCTGGCCCTCGTCCCGCTGCTGCGGCGGTTGTCGTCACGGGTCCTCCTCGCCGTCGCCGGCGTCGCCTTCGTGGTGCCCAGCGTGGTCGCGGCCGTAATGGACGGCCATCGCCTGCGCGCCGGCGCCCAGCCGACCTCCTACGGCGAGCTGCTCGATGTCGCGGCGTTGGGTCGCGTCCTGCTGTGGACGGGCGCCTACCCGGTCGTGGGGTGGATCGGCTTCGTCGCCGTCGGACTGTGGCTCGGGCGCCAACGCCTGGGCGAACGGGCCGTGCAGGTGCGTCTGGTCGCGGCAGGAATCGTCATCGCGCTGCTCCAGCCGTTGATGGCCGCTGTCCACACCGGGCTGGGGGGCACGGACCATCTCGCCGCCGCCGGCGGGTTCGCCACTCTGTTCGACGGCCGGGCCCACAGCAACCGCACGGCGTGGTACCTCCTCGGCACGGCCACCGCCGTCGCCGTCATCGGGCTGTGCCTGCTCATCGCCACCGCCTGGCGCCGGATCGTGCTCCGGCCGCTCGTGTGCCTCGGCCAGCTCGCACTCAGCGCCTACCTGGCCCATCTCCTGCTCGGGCGGCTGGTCGTGTGGGACTGGAACGACGGTGCCGTGCCGTCGATCCCCGTCCAGGTGGCGGTGACGCTCGTGGTGCTGGCCGCCTTCGCCCTGGTGGCGACGCTGTGGCGCCGGCGGTTCCGGCGTGGTCCGGTGGAGGGGCTGCTGCGGGCCGTGACGGGCTGACCGGGCGGGGCGAGCCAGACTGGGGCGACTTCGAGGAGGCCCACCATGACCGACGTGACCAACGAGGTCCTGCCCATCCCGTGCTCGACGACCTTCGATCTTCCCGGCTATCGCATCCAGCGCCAGGTCGGGCTGTGCTGGGGCGTCGTCGTGCGAAGCGTGGGTTTCGCCAAGGGATTCACGGGATCGCTGCGCGCCCTTCGCGCCGGCGAGGTGAGCGAGTACACGGCTGTGCTGGAAGAAGCACGGCGCCACGCCCTCGACCGGCTCATCGTGCACGCCCAGCAGCTCGGGGCCAATGCCATCGCCGGCGTCCGGTTCGACTCGTCGGAGATCGGCAACAACATGAGCGAGATCCTTGCCTACGGCACCGCCGTCGTAGTGGAGACCGCCTGACCGCGCCCGGACTACGCGGGGTGGACGCCGGGTTGGTCGGCCCGGACGTAGAACGTGCGCTCCGTCGAGACGCCCGTCGTACGCACCTTCTCGTTGCCGAGGACGCGGAAGCGCATCGTGGCCCGCGCCGGCGTGAGGTCGATCAGCCCGTAGCCGCGCTTGGAGCTGTCGGCGTAGTGGAGGTGCGGGTTCTCGTCGACCAGGATCTGTGTTTCGGCGGCCGACCGGCCCTGCGACGTGATCGACGTGCCGCAGAACTCCGACGCCACGACCGGTGCGGTGTCGTCGGTGAAGTCGACCTTGAGATCGGCGGCGTAGCTGGAGTGGGCGTCGCCGCTGATCACGACGCAGCTGGTGATGCCTTCGTCGTCGATGTGGCGCAGCAGCCGTTCGCGGGCGGGTGAATACCCGTCCCACGCGTCCGTCCAGTACTGGCTGGCGCCGCCCTTCTTGGGGTCGGCCCGGGCCATGAGCACCGACGAGCCGACGATGTTCCACCGGTCGGCCGTCTCGACGAGGCCGTCCTGGAGCCACGTCTCCTGCTGGCGCCCGAGCATCGTCCGGCTGTCGTCGAACGGGTCGCGACAGCTCGAGCCGACGATGTTGGCTCCGCCGCGACCGGGGCGAGGACACACCTGCCAGGAGCGGTACTGCCGGGCGTCGAGCAGGTGGATGCGGGCCAGCCGACCCCAGTCGTAGCGGGCGTAGAGCGCCATGTCGGGCCCCTTGGGCCGGGCCAGCTCGCGCAGCGGCATGTGCTCGAAGAACACCTGGTAGCCGGCGGCCCGACGGGTGAGGAACTGCGGGTCGAGATCCTCGGACCGGTTGTCGGCGTAGTCGTTGTCGACCTCGTGGTCGTCCCACGTGACGAGCCACGGCACGGAGCGGTGCAGCGTCTGGAGGTCGGGGTCGGTCTTGTACTGAGCGTGCCGGTTCCGGTACTCGTCGACGGTGCGAGGCTCACCCGAGGCGTGCCGGCGCACGAAGTTGCGGCCCCAGCTCGACTCGTAGACGTAGTCGCCCAGGAAGATCATGAGGTCGAGCTCCTCGGCGGCGAGGTGACGGTGGGCGGCGAAATACCCCTGCTCGTACTGCTGGCACGAGCCGAAGCCGAAGCGGAGCCGGCGCACGGTGGCGGTCTCGGCGGGGGCGGTGCGGGTGCGCCCATGCGGGCTCTCGTCGTCACCCACCGTGAATCGATACCAGTACCACCGGTTGGGGCGGAGGCCGGTGACCTCGACGTGCACGGCGTGACCGCGCCCGGGAAGCGCTGTCACCGTGCCGCGCCGGACGACTCGCCGGAAGGCCTCGTCGTCAGCGACCTCCCAACGGACCGCGACGCTGACTTGGTCCATCCCGCCCCCGTGCAGCGGGTCGGGCGCCAAGCGGGTCCACAGCACGACGCTGTCCGGCCACGGCGAACCCGACGCCACGCCGAGCGTGAATGGATAGGTGGTGAACAGCGGATGAACGACGGTCGGCTCGCTGCTCGGCGACCACCACTCGGTGACGGCCTCTTGCCAGGCGGGACCGCCCGCGTCGCCACCCGACCAGTCGAACCCGTGCTCCGACATCAGGCGTGCCCTTTCGCGAGGTCGAGCCCGCCACCGGCGTGACTGGTCCCGACCGTAGCGAACGGTGTCGCGATCGGACGGTGTCAGACGGCCCGATCACGTGTGCGGCCGGCCGCGGCATACCGACCGGCGGCCGCCGAGCGAGCCGGCCGCCGAGTGCGACGCCGGGGCGGCCGGGCCGCGACAGGCCGCCCGGACGAGGTCGACGGCGCACCGGGAGAGGTGACGGTAACCGCGACGCTGACGGACGCCATCAGCTTCTCGGCGGCGGCTCGCTTGTCCGGCGGGGCGAGCGTCACGACCATTCCCCCGGCGCCGGCCCGACCCGTGCGGCCGGCCCGGTGCACGTAGTCCTTGGCGTCGGCGGGAAGGTCGTACTGCACGACACATCCAACCCTGTCCACATGGATGCCCCGCGCCGCCACGTCAGTGGCCACGAGCGCCCGCACCCGGCCGTGGCGGAAGGAATCGAGGGCGCGGTCACGCTGGGCCTGGCTGCGCCCGCCGTGGATGGCGGCGACGCTCACGCCCGCCTGCACCAGGCGCTTGGCGAGGCGATCGGCGCCGTGCCGGGTGCGTGTGAACACCAGCGCTGACGGCGAGCCGGTGACGAGCTCGGCGGTGCGCTCCGTGCGCTCGGCCTCTCGGACGAGCCAGAGGTGGTGGGCGACGGGGCCGGTCTCGGGGGGAACGACCTCGTGGTGGGCCGGGTCCCGCTGGTAGGCACGGATCAGCACGTCGACGTCGCCGTCGAGCGTGGCCGAGAACAGCAGCGTCTGGCGGGTCGGGGCGGTGGCGTCGAGCAGGCGGCGGACCTCGGGCAGGAAGCCCATGTCGGCCATCCGGTCGGCTTCGTCGACCACGACGAGCTCGACCTCGTCGAGGCTCAGCGCCTGTTGGCCGAGGAGGTCGGCCAACCGGCCCGGGCACGCGACGGCGATGTCGACGCCGCGCCGCAGGGCCTTGCGCTGCGGTACGAAGCTCATGCCCCCGTAGAACGCGTGGACGCGTCGACCCCTCGCCGCGGCCAACGGGGCCAGCTCGGCGGCGATCTGGGCCGCCAGCTCACGGGTGGGCGCCAGTACGAGCGCCCGCGGGTGGTGGGGTCGGGCCCGGCGGGTGCGGGTGACGGCGGGAAGTCCGAAGGCGAGGGTCTTGCCCGAGCCGGTCGGCGCGCGGCCGGTGACGTCACGGCCGGCGAGGGCGTCGGGCAGCGTCGCGGCCTGGATGGGGAACGGTTCGGTGATACCGCGGTCGGCGAGGACGGCGACGAGGTCGGGCGCGACGCCGAGCGACGCGAAGGTGGGGGGCACGAAGGGGCTCCTTGGTCGGGGCGCAGACGAGAGAGGCGGCCCGTCGGAGCATGGTCACGGCGCCGGCGGCGCCGCCCCCGGTTGGAGCGACCGCTGTCGCTCGGCCTCGACCGGTGGGTGAACTTGCGATGCTAGCGCCGTCGACCAGGATCGGCGACGCAGCTGGTTCGGGGCTGGCGCCGGCGACGCGTCAGCGAGGTGCCGGCGCCACCACCTGGCCGGGCCGCACATCCGTCTCGAGCTGGGCGCCGTCGACTCGGATCGGCGTGCCGTTCACGAGGAGATGGCGCATGCCCTCGGGCGCGTCGGCGGTGAGGCGCTCGGTGTCGGCGGGGAAGTCGCGGACCCGCCGGAGGGGTCCGGGCGCCACGGTGTCGGGCTCGAACACGACGACGTCGGCCCAGGCGCCAGGAGCCAGGACACCGCGGCCGGGAAGGCCGAACAGATTGGCCTGCACCCTGGTGAGCTTGTGCACGGCGTCTTCGACG
Source organism: bacterium (assembly GCA_046725105.1). Classification (GTDB taxonomy): domain Bacteria; phylum Actinomycetota; class Acidimicrobiia; order Acidimicrobiales; family Ilumatobacteraceae; genus DASXAI01. The sequence goes on from JBKOXV010000149.1 coordinate 13,350, forward strand.
CTGAGCACGCCGCGCTCGCGAACCCAGCCGCCGAGCAGGTCGGTGGGCAGGGGGGCGTCGCACAGCTGGCCGACGTGAGCGCCGGCGTCGGAGAGACCGAGGGTGCACTTGGGCTCCTGCAGGAGCAGGGCGACTCCGCCGGGGTCGTCGTTGGCGAGGATGGCGCGCACCCGCAAGGCCTTCAGATTCGGTTCGGCGACGGCCAGCTCGAGGAGCAGATCGAGCGGATCGGCATCGGCGGCGACGGCCAGCTTCTCGAGATGCTCACCGACGAGCTCGGGATGGGCCGACGACTCCATCACCTCGAAGGTGTCCCACCGGGGCGGGATGCCCTTTCCCGCCGCCCAGGCGTCGCGCACCCGTTGGCGCCACGCAGGGTCGGCGAAGGCGGCCCGGCGTTCGTCGAGCGATCGTGGCATCAGCTCGGCGAAGACGGGGTTGGTGTTGAGGCTGAACGGCTCGACGAGGTTCATCGAGAACGACAGCGGCCGGCAGCTCACCTGGGGCCAGACGTCGGCACCCCGGCTGATGCCGGCCCGATGGATCTCCATGGCCTTGAGGTGGGCGCCGCCCGGTGTCGTGAGCACGGCGGTGTACGTGAACGGCGCGCCGGCGGCCGGCTGCAGGTCGTAGCACTCGGAGAACGACAGACCCTGGCCGCCGTTCACGCCGACGACGCCGCGGCCGGATCGTCCGACGGCGCCGAACAGCGCCTCGAGCTCGGGCCGGGCGGCGACGCGGCTCGGTATGGGCCGCCCGTCGGCGCCCAGGTGCGTCACGGCCAAGCTGGTGGCGAACCCGGCGGCGCCGGCCGCCATGGCGTCCTCGACCATCGCCGCCATCGTGGCGATCTCGTCCTCGGTGGCGGTCCGCTGCGAGGCTTCCGGCCCCATCACGTAGAGCCGCAACGGGGTGTGCCCCACATAGGCGGAGAAGTTCAGCGTCGTCCCTCTCGTACGCACGGCGTCGAGGTACTCGGGGAAGGTCTCGAAGTCGTCCCACGGGATCCCGACGGCGAGGCACGCCGGGTCCATGTCCTCCACCTTCTCGAGCGTGCGGCCCACGACGTCGCGATCGGCCGGTCGGGTCGGGGCGATGCTGAACCCGCAGTTGCCGGCGACCACCGTGGTGACGCCGTGGAAGCACGACGGCGTCAGCGCCGGGTCCCAGAAGACCTGGGCGTCGTAGTGGGTGTGGATGTCGATGAAGCCCGGCGCCACGACGGCGCCACCGGCGTCGAGCTCGCGGTCACCGGCGAGCCCGGCGCCCACCTCGGCGATGCGGCCGTCCTCGATGGCGACATCGGCCCGCCGGCCGGGCGCTCCCGTGCCGTCGACGACCGTGCCTCCCCGGATCACCAATCGGGTCATGTCGCACCCCTTTTCGCGGCGTCGATCACACGGTAACGGCCGGCAGTGGTGGGGCGCCCATTCGCCCGGCTAGAGAACACCCTCGAGCGAGACGTAGCGCATGTCGCGGTAGGCGACGCGGCACTTGAACTTCCAGCCGTCGGCGATGAAGAGGCTCGCGCACACGACGCGGAAGTTGGACGGGAGGGTGCCCCAAAGGGCATCGAGACATCCAACTTCTCTGGATACCGTGCTCGGTGTGGCCGTGAACGCCGTCGACATCGACGTGGACCGGGCCACCGGCGTCACCATCACCTTCGACGACGGCGCCGTGTGCCGGTACGAGCTGGCCGACCTCCGGCGCAACTGCCCGTGCGCCGCGTGTCGCAATCTGCGCGAGCGAGGCGAGGATGCGTGGCCACGGGCGGGGTCGCCGCAGCCGCTCGCCATCCAGGATGCCGAGCTCGTCGGGGCATGGGGCATCTCGTTCACGTGGAACGACGGTCACGCCACCGGGATCTACCCGTGGGACGCCCTGCGCCAGTGGTGCCGCGACTAGCCCTACGCTGCCGGCCATGGGCGATTACGTCGACATCAACGGCCACCCCACCTGGGTGGACGAGCGGGGCGCCGGCGACGAGACGGTGCTGCTCCTGCACGGCGGGCTGTCGAACAGCGACCTGCTGCTCGACACGATCGGCGGCGGCCTGGGCGAGCGCTACCGGGTGGTGGCCTTCGACCGGCGCGGCCACGGGCGCACCGCCGACAGCGATGCGCCCTTCCACTACGACGACATGGCCGACGAGACGGTCACCGTGCACAAGAAGGGGGTGGGCGGGCCCGCCCACGTCGTCGGGTGGAGCGATGGCGGCATCATCGCCCTGCTGCTGGGCATCAAGCACCCTGACCTCGTGGGCCGGCTCGTCCCGATCGGCGCCAACTACCATTACGACGGCCTCGGCCCGATGGAGATGGCACCGGACGCGCCGGTCATGCAGATGATCGCCGACGGCTATGCCGAACGCTCGCCGGACGGTGCCGACCACTTCCCCGAGGTGCTGGCCAAGGCGATGACGATGTTCACGACGGAGCCGACGCTCACCATCGCCGACCTCGAGCGCATCACGGCGCCGGTCCTGGTGATGGTCGGCGACGACGAGATGATCAAGCTCGAGCACACGTGCTCGATGTACGAAGCGTTGCCCGCCGGTCAGCTGGCCATCGTGCCGGCCGCCACCCACGCCGTGCCGATGGAGAAGCCGGCCGAGGTCGTGCACCTCATCACCGACTTCCTCGCCGGCCCCGAGCCGCCCCAGACGTTCATGCCGGTCCACCGGGCGCCCCCGACCACCCCGTAACGGTCAGCTCCCGTTCGACATGTCCGAACCGGGGCTGACCGCCTGCGAGGGATTCACGCCCACGACGGCGTGACGGCAGTCGGGATGTCGACCTCGACGGCCCGGCCCCGATACGTGAGGGCGGCGTGCGCGAGGTCGTCGTACACGCGGATACGGACGTCTTCCACGTTGCGGGGCTCGCCCGGGTCGTGGCCGACCGCGGCGGCGGCCAGCGCCCGCATCGGTCCGGAATGACCGCACACGTATACGCGGGCGCCGGCCGGCGCGGCCCGCACCTCCTCGACGATGCCCTCCCAGTAGCGCCGCACGACGGTCGCGGGCGGCTCGACGTAGTGCATCGGCACGGCCAGCCACTGCGTGATGGGATCGCCGCCGGCGAACTGGATCCGGTAGAAGCGGTCCATCTCCACCATCCAGCCCGGCCGGTCACCCCCGCCGTGGCGCTCGTAGCCCTCGAGCATGTTGGCGAACTCCTGGAAGGCGCCGGTGACGTCGAGCTCGCGGCCGTTGAACCACACCTGGAAGTTGCGAAAGGCGTTCACCGCCACCGGCTCCTCCACCGTGGCGCCCTGGATGCCGTAGCGGGCGACGGCCTGGTGGAGACCCTCGGCCACCGCCTCGGCCGTCTCCCGGGCGCGCGCCGTCGGGGCGTAGACGATGCGGGCCACGCCGCCGTCGGCCAGGCCCTTGGCGAGATCCTGACCTTTGCGGTGACCCTGCCATCGGCCGAGGGCCGTCAACGCGCTGTCGGCGATGTACCCCTGGGTCTGCCCGTGGCGGATGAGCCGGACGTCCGTCGACGTGGTGACGCGGCGCCGTAGCACCTCGGGCCACTGCAGCTCCCGCGGCGCCACCGTCTCGCGGGCGAAGGCGGCCGTGCGACCGGGCGGAGCGTCGGCGCGGTCGAGCTCGGCGAGGGCGCGCTGGGTGGCCCGGTGGCGAGCCCGTGCGACGAACGGCGGCTCGTCTGCCGCCGGCGGCTCGACGGGCGGCTCGGCCCGGCGGGTCTCGTACCGAGCGAGGTAGGCGGGAGCGTCGTCGCGGGTGGTGGAGCGGTTGGCCACGGTCAGGTGTAGATCGAGACGAACGAGTCGACGACGCGGTTCTCGTAGTAGAAGAGCGCCTTCCCGAACTGGTCCTCGGTCCAGGTGATGGTCTCCCAGTCGCAGTCCGTCTTGTAGCCGCCCGTGAACACCTCGTTGCGGTTGCCGACGGGGTCGAAGAAGTAGATCGTGTGGCCCCGGGTGATGCCGTGGCGCGTCGGTCCGACGTCGATGTCGATGCCGTTCATGCGGAGGATGTCGGCCGCCCGCCCGACGTCGGACCAGCTGTCGAGCCAGAAGGCGAAGTGGTGGAGCCCTCCGCTGGCACCCCGGGTGAAGGCGATGTCGTGGGGCTGGTGCGAGCGCTCGAAGAACACGATGAGTTGGTGGCCCTCGTTGCTGATCATCTGCTCGGTGAGGCGGAACTGGAGCGCCTCCTGCATGAAGCGGGCGATGTCGGGCACGTTCTCCGCCGTCAACAGGCAGTGGTCGAGCCGGGGTGGGGCGATGCCGACGAGGTCGGTGGGAAGGGGCGGCGGGTTGTACATCGGAAGCCCGTTGCCGACCTTCTCCATCGTGGCGTAGATCTCCATCACGTGGCCACTCGGCGTGTCGAATCGGATGGCGTCGCCCAGGGCCCGCTCTTCGTCCTTGGCCAGGCGCTCGACCGACGACCCGTACCGCTCCAGCACCGTCTCGTAGCCCTCAAGGTCGTCGACCGACTCGGTCTTGAAGGCGACGTGCTCGACGCCGTAGCGAGCCGCCTCGGTGAGGATCACCGAGTGGTGGTCGTGCTCGTCCCACCCCTTCAGGTAGACGTGGCCGGCGTCGCGCTCCACCTCTCGCAGGCCGAGCACCTCGGTGTAGTAGGCGGCGCAGAGCTCGAGGTCGGGCACCCGCACCTCGACGTGTCCCAGTCGATAGATCGCCATGCCGCCATCGTCGTCCTCGGCCGGCCGCCGCGAAAGCAATCCGTTCCAGATTGTGCAACGATGGCCTTGGCCGGCGGGCCGCTCCGGTTGGACGATGGACCGGCGACGACGACAGGGGGTCGGTCATGGGATTCGACGGGGAAGCGTTCGTGCAGGATCTCCGCGACGAGCTGCAGGCATCCGGCCGCACGCTCGACCGCGCCGACTGGGTCGAGAAGACCGTGCGAGGCGACGCCACGCCGGAGGAGCTGGTGGGATGGGCCCGCCAGCACTACTGGGGCATCACGTACCACACCCGCCGGGTGCTGTCGGCGTGGCTGACCCGCATCCCCTACGAGATGACCGACGACGTCATCGAGAACCTCGCCGAGGAAGTCCTCGGCACGGCATCGAAGTCGGGGCAGAGCCACTTGTACTGGCTGTTCCAGTTCACCCGCGCCCTGGGCGCGCCCGACGAGGTGATCACCGGGGCGACGCCCAACGTCGACGCCGTCGCGAGCGAGAGCTTCTTCTTCAACCTGGGCCAGCAGCGGCCGTGGTACGAGATGATGTTCGGCGGCATCCTGGCCATCGAGAACCAGATCCCGGCCGCCTACAGCCGGGCCGTCGAGGGCTTCCAGCGCCACTACACCGACGTCCTCCAGCCCGACGACTACGCCTTCCACACCATTCACATCGTGGTCGACGAGGACCACGGCGGCCACGTCGGCGAGTTCGCCGAGCGCTACCTCGACAACGACGACAAGCGGCGGGCGGCCCGGGTCGCCTACTTCGCCGGAGCCGAGCTCACCCGCCGCTGCTGGGATGCCCTCGACGGGGTGCACTGGTGACGTACTCCACGGTCCACAAGGCGATGGCCGTCATGTCGGCCTTCAGCTACGAAGAACCGGCGCTCGGCGTGTCGGAGCTGGCCCGCCGGCTCGGGATCGGCAAGAGCACCGTCCACCGAATCCTCACCACGCTGGCCGCCGACGGGTTCGTGGAGCGGACGCCCGACGACCGCTACCGGTTGAGCCTCAAGGTGTACGAACTCGGCCAGCAGGTCGCCGCCAGCAGCGAACTGCGGGAGCGGGCCCACCCCGTGCTGGAGCGCCTCCGCACCGAGAGCGGCGAGACGGCCCACCTGGCCGTCCTGGCCGGCACCGACGTCGTCTACCTCGACCGGCTCGAGAGCCCGCACATGCTCCGCCTCATGACGCGCGTCGGCCGGCGCCGGGCCGCCCACGCCACGTCGTCTGGCAAGTGCCTGCTGGCCTTCGGCCCGCCTGCCGCCGTCGCCGCCGTCGCGGCGGCCGGGCTGCCGCGTCTCGGGCCGCGAACCATCACGTCAGCGACGCTGCTGCAGCGGGCGCTCACGGAGGTGCGCGCCCGGGGTTACGCCGTCAGCGTGGAGGAGTCGGCGCCCGGTGTGGTCTCCGTCGCCGCCCCGATTTTCGACGTCACCGGGGCCTGCGTGGCCGCCATGTCCGTGGCCGGGCCCATCAGCCGAATGCCGCCCGAGTCGCTCGACCGGTTCGTGCGCCTCGTGCTGGCCGCCACCTCCACCCCCTTCCGTTCTGGTGCGCGAAGAGTGTCGTAAACACCCAAAACTCGCGTCAGTTCGCCGCGGACTCGAGCACGACGCGTACGAACGCGGCGGTCGAGGCGGCGGTGTCGCCGGCGCGCCAGGCCACGCGGAAGTCGTCGTAGAGGGCGATGGGGGTGAGGGAACGGACGGCGACGTCGGTGCGGGCGGCGGCCCGCGCCGCCTGCCAGGAGTTCAGCCAGCCGATGCCGGTGCCGGCCGCCACCATGTCCAGCATGCGCTCGACCTGGGTGGCGCCGTGCACGACCCACTGCGGCCGCGCACCCATGGCGGCGCAGTAGGCCTCGATCTCGCCGTGAGCGGTGGGGGCGACGGCGGCATCGACCACGAGAACGGGCTCGCCGTCGAGGTCGGCCGCCACCACCGACGGGGTGGCGGCGAGCCGGTTCCCCGGCGGCACGGCCACGTGGTCGACCGGCACTCGGGCCAGTGGAACCGACGCCACGCGGTCGCCCTCGACGATGGGGCCGCGCACGATGCCGACAGCGACGCGGCCGGCGCGCAGGCCGTCGAGGATGTGCAACGTGGTCATGGCCTCGGGCCGCACAACAGCGTCCGGATGCTGGACGCGGAAGGCGTGGAAGGCGCGCAGCGCCCCGCCCTCGCTGCCGTGGCAGTACCCGACGGTGAGCGTGGCCGGGGGCGCGGCGGCGAGCTCGATGGCGGCGGCGTCGAAGCGGTCCATGGCCCGCAGCACGTCGCGTGCCTCCACGAGGAGCCGCTCACCGGCCGGCGTGAGCGCCACCCGCCGGCTCGAGCGTTCGAACAGCGGAACGCCCAGCTCGGCCTCGAGCTCGCGGATGCGCTGCGACAGCGGCGGCGCCGACAGGTGGAGGCGGGCGGCGGCCCGGCCGAAGTGGCGCTCCTCGGCCACCGCCACGAAGTAGCGCAGCCGCCGGAGATCGACCCCCTGGCGCACGGCACAACGTTATCGATCCGGACATGATCCGTGTCGCAGACGGTCGTGGACTTCCGGCCCTCCGGCGGGCACCGTAAGGACGTGAAGCTGCTGTGGTTCCACCTCATGCCGTACCCGGAGCTACCGGCCGACTTCAACCGGAAGCACCGCAGCGTGTGGGTTGACATCGACCCCGGCCTGTTCGACCCGGCCGTCGTGGCCGACTGCTACGAGCGCTACCTCGACCAGCTCGTCTACGCCGAGGAGTGCGGTTTCGACGGCATCTGCCTCAACGAGCACCACAGCAACGGCTACGGGCTCGTGCCGTCACCGAACCTGATGGGCGCCGTCCTCGCCACCCGCACGAGCCGGGCCGCCATCACGATCCTCGGCAACTCCGTCGCCCTCTACAACCCCGTCGTCCGTGTCGCCGAGGAGATGGCGATGGTCGATCTCCTGTCGCGCGGCCGGCTCATCAGCGGGTTTCCTGTCGGCACCTCGATGGACACCGCCTACGCCTACAGCGTGAACCCGGGCATCCTGCGTGAGCGCTACGCCGAGGGCATCGACCTGATCCTCCGGGCGTGGTCGGCCACCGAACCGTTCCCGTTCAACGGGCGCTTCACCCAGATGCGGTACGTGAACGTGCTGCCCCGGCCCCTGCAGAAGCCCCACCCGCCGGTCTGGATCCCTGGCGGCGGGTCGGTGGAGACGTGGGACTACTGCTCGGAGCACGACTTCGTCTACGCCGCCCTCTCGTACTACGGCCACCTCATGGCGAAGGAGACCGTGGGCGGCTACTGGCGCAAGGTGGAGGAGAACGGCAAGGACCCCAACCCGTACCGGCTCGCCTTCCTGCAGTTCATCGGGGTGGCCGACACCGACGCCGAGGCCCGGCGCCTCTACGAGGAGCCGGCCGAGTACTTCTTCAACCGGTCGCTGCACGTGTACCCGGGCTACGCCGACCCGCCTGGTTACGTCACCGAGGCGTCGGTGCGGGCCCGGTACAAGTCGCAGGTGCGGGCGGTGGTGCGGGCCAAACAGGCCAAGCACGACCTGACGTGGGACGAGATGGTGGAGAACGGGTACGTCGTGATCGGCGGGCCGGACACCGTGCGCGAAACCCTCGAGGACGTGGCTCGCACCTTCAACTGCGGACATCTCCTCACGATGCTGCAGTTCGGCAACATGAGCGACGAGCTGACGCGCCACAACACCAAGCTGTTCGCCGACAAGGTGGCGCCGGGTCTACGCAACCTGTTCCCCGACGCCGAAGACCACTGGTGGCCCACCAACGCGGTGCCGGCGTGAACGAGGTCGTCTATCTGTGCGGCATCGCCGGCCACCCAGCCCGGTCACCCGCCCTCGACACCGTGGCCGCCGCCGGGTGGGAGATCGTGGTGCCGGCCCTGCCCGGCTTCGACGGCCGCGCTGGCTTCCAGGCGCCCGACGACTACCTCGGCTGGCTCACGGTGCTGTGGGACGCCCTCGACGACACCGGTGCTCTGCCGTGCCCCTTGGTCGGCGCCTCGGTCGGCGGGATGCTGGCGGCCGACCTGGCGGCGCTGCGACCGGAGGCCGTGACGGCATTGGCGCTCCTGGCCCCGTTCGGGATCTTCGATCCCGGCCATCTTGGCCTCGACCTCTACGCCGTCCCGACCGCCGAACGGATGAACCACCTCTTCGCCAAGGGTGTCCCGGAGCCGTTCGTCGACCGCTTCAGCGAACAGGGGCCCGACGAAGGCCCGGTGGCGCGTTACCTCTCCGACGTGGCGGCGGCCAGCCTGCTGTGGCCGCTGGGCGACCGCGGCCTGGCGACTCGGCTGCACCGGATCGCGTGCCGCGCCGTCGTGCTGTGGGGCGACCAGGACGAGCTGCTGCCGATCGGGACCTCGGCGCAGTGGGCCGGCGTGGCGCCCGTCGACGTCGTGGCCGGCGCCGGGCACCTGCTCGAGTGGGACGCACCCGAGGAGGTCGGTCGCCGTCTGGTCGACTTCCTGGGGGCGGTGTAGGGCATTCGTTCACACCAAACTGATGGGGGTTCAGCACATGGGGCTTGTCGACGACGCGGAGTTCCACTTCTTCCACTTCTTCCCGTACACCGACCTGCCGGCCGGGCACGAGAAGCACGAGTCGCTGTGGGTCGACTTCTCGAACGCCAACTACGACCCGAAGTTGGGGCACCAGCTCTACAACCGGTACCTGTCGGAGATGGTGCTGGCCGACAAGCTGGGCTACGACGGCATCGTCCTCAACGAGCACCACAACACGCAGTACTCGATGAACCCGGCGCCGAACCTCACCGCCGCCGCCCTCATCCCGCAGACCACCGGCTGGGTGAGCGTGTTCGGGACGCCACCCAACCTCGGCTACCCGAACCGCCTGGCCGAGGAGTACGCCATGCTCGACGTGATGTCGGGCGGCCGGCTGCGCGTCGCCTTCCCGCTCGGGACCGGCATGGAGTACTGGGCCAACGCCGTCAACCCGGCCACGGCGCGCGCCCGCTTCCGCGAGTCGCTCGACATCATCCTGCACTGCTG
>JBKOXV010000123.1:0-9751 GCA_046725105.1 bacterium
CGCCGGCCCGGGTAGGTAGCCGTTCAGGAAGATGCCGAATTCCATGTGTCCCCCCAGGACTTGGAGTGCGTTCTAATGTTAGCTCTTAGAACGTGGCGCGTGTCAAGGTGGAGCCATGGGGGAACCCGATGTCATCAGACCGTTCCAGGTCGCCGTGCCCGACGCGGTGCTCGTCGACCTGCGCGAGCGGCTGGCCCGCACGCGCTGGCCCGATCAGATTCCCGGCACCGAGTGGGTGTACGGCACCGACCTCGCCACCCTGCAGGACCTGTGCGCCTACTGGGCCGAGGGATTCGACTGGCGGGCGGCTGAAGCGGAGCTGAACCGGTGGCCGCAGTTCGAGACGGACGTCGACGGCCTACACCTTCATTTCGTCCACGCCCGCTCACCTCACCCGGACGCCTTCCCGCTCGTGATCACCCACGGCTGGCCGGGCTCGGTGGCCGAGTTCCTGAAGGTGCTCGGGCCGCTCACCGATCCGCCCGCCCACGGTGGCGATGCCGCCGACGCCTTCCACGTCGTGGCGCCGTCGATCCCGGGGTACGGGTTCAGCGGCCCTACGGCGCGCCAGGGTGTCGACATTCGCACCGTGGCCGAGGTGACCGTGGCCCTCATGGCTCGGCTCGGCTACCGCCGATACGGCGCCCAGGGCGGCGACTGGGGATCGGCCGTCTCGACCCAGCTGGGCGTGCTCGACGCCGACCACGTCGCCGGCATCCACCTCAACATGGTGACGGCTCGGCCGCCCGATCCAAACGACCCGACCGCCGGGGTGCAGGCCGACGAGATGCAGGGCCTCGCCGACGTCGAGACCTTCCGGCGCGAGGAGACCGGCTATTCGCGGATCCAGGGCACCCGGCCCCAGACGCTGGCCTACGGTCTCACCGACTCGCCCGCCGGCCTGGCGGCGTGGATCCTGGAAAAGTTCCGCCGCTGGAGTGACTGCGGCGGCGACGTGTACTCCCGCTACACGCGTGACGAGCTCCTCACGAACATCACGATCTACTGGGTGACGGGAACGATCAACGCCTCGACTCGCCTCTACTACGAGACGATGAAGAACGGGCGGTTCATGGCGCTGCCGCGACGCGTGGAGGTGCCGACGGGAGCGGCCATCTTCCCGAAGGAGCTGTTCCGGCCGCCTCGCGTGTGGGCCGAGGCCGCCTACAACATCCAGCAATGGACGGTGATGCCGTCGGGCGGCCACTTCGCGGCGATGGAGGAGCCCGAGCTACTCGTGAACGACATCCGGTCGTTCTTCCGTCGGGTCCGGTAGTGCCGGGAACCGAGCACTGCACCTGGGAGCGGGTCGGAGCCACGCTCGTCGTCACGATGAACCGTCCCGAGGCCCGCAACGCCCTGAGCGGCCCGATGCTCGTCGGCCTCTACGACGCCTGGCACGAGCTCGACGCCAACCCCGACCTCCGGTGCGCCGTCCTCACCGGCGCCGGCGGCGACTTCTGCGCCGGGGCCGACCTCAAGGCCATGTTCGGCGGCGGCGGCGACCGCCCGTACGCCGAGCGGTGGCAGCAGGACCCCGACCTCCACTGGAAGGCGCTGCTGCGGCACTACCGCCCGAGCAAGCCGCTCGTCGCCGCCGTCGAGGGCTACGCCGTGGCCGGTGGCACCGAGATCCTCCAGGCCACGCACGTCCGCGTAGCGGCCGAGGGGGCGACGTTCGGCGTGTTCGAGGCCCGGCGCGGCCTGTTCCCGTTGGGCGGGTCGACGGTGCGGCTCCGGCGCCAGGTCGGCTACACCGCCGCCATGGAGATGCTCCTCACGGGCCGGCCCTACACGGCGGCCGAGGCGCTGTCCATCGGGCTCGTCGGTCGGGTCGTTCCAGACGGCGAGGCGTTGGCGACGGCACTGCAGATCGCCGCCACCATCGGCGCCAACGGGCCCCTCGCCGTCGAAGCGATCCTGCGCTCGGTGGCCGAGACCGACTGCCTCTCCGAGGACGCCGCCCTCGCCAAGGAGCTGGAGATCGGCTGGCCCGTCTTCTCCACCGACGACGCCAAGGAGGGCGCCCGCGCCTTCGCCGAGAAGCGACCGCCGAACTTCCAACGCCGCTAGCCCTCTCCCGTCTCACGCCGGTTTGACGACCTCTGAGGTTCTTGAACCAGCGCGAAACCGGGGGAATCAGGGCGGGTCGGCCCCGACGACCCACATGGCGAAGAACTGGCTGCCGCCGCCGTAGGCGTGGCCGAGGGCGGTGCGAGCCCCCTCGACCTGGTGCTCGCCGGCGCCGCCGCGCACCTGGAGGGCGGCCTCGGCGAAGCGGAGCATGCCCGAGGCGCCGATCGGGTTGGACGACAGCACGCCGCCCGACGGGTTCACGGGCAGGCGGCCGCCCATCTCCGTCTGGCCGTCGTCGACCAGACGCCAGCCCTCGTTCTCGCCGCAGAACCCGAGGTTCTCCAGCCACATCGGCTCGAACCAGGCGAACGGGACGTAGATCTCGGCCACGTCGATCTCGTCGATCGGCGTCGTGATCGCGGCGGCGCGCCATAAGTCGTCGGCGCACATGCGACCGGCGAGCGGGTTCACCTGGTTGCGGCCGGCGAACATCGTCGGCTCGCTGCGCATGGCGGTGGCGTGCACCCACGCCGGGGGAGCGGGCCGGCGCTGGGCGGCGACGGCGGCCGAGCCGAGCACCATCGCCACGGCGCCGTCGGACGACGGGCACGTCTCCACGAACCGCACCGGGTCCCACAGCATGGGCGACTCCATCGCCTTCTCGAGCGTCCAGTCGGGCTCGTGGAGGTGCGCATACGGATTGCGACAGGCATTGAGCCGGTGCTTGATGGCCACCATGGCCCCGATGTGAGGCGGTGCACCGGAACGCCGGATGTAGGACCGGACGTGCGGGGCGAAGTAGCCGCCGGCACCGGCGTGGACGGGCATGCCGAACGGCAGGGGCACCGACAGGGCCCACATGGCGTTGCCGTCGCTCTGCTTCTCGAAGGCGAGGGTGAGCACCCGCTCGTGGACGCCGCCCGTGACGAGGTGCGAGGCCACGATGGCCGTCGAGCCGCCGACGCTGCCGGCGGTGTGGACCCGGAACACCGGCTTGCCGGCGGCGGCGAGGGCGTCGGCGAGCCACAACTCGGGCATCATCACGCCCTCGAGCGGATCGGGGGCCTTGCCAATCACGATGGCGTCGATGTCGGCCATCGACATCTCGGCGTCGGCCAGCGCCCGGTCAACGGCCTCGCGCACGAGCCCGCCGATCGACGCGTCGCCTCGGGTGGAGGCGCACTTCGTCTGCCCGATGCCGACGACGGCGCACGGGGCCGCGCTCACGCGTCCGCCTCGAGCACGGCGACGAGGTTCTGCTGGAGGCATGGCCCCGACATGGCGTGGGCCAGCCCCCGGCCCGCCTCGCCCCGATGGATGCGCGCCGCTACTTCACCGAAGCGGATCAGGCCGGTGGCCATGATCGGATTGGCGCACAACGCTCCGCCGGAGGCGTTGAAGGACTCGGCTTCGACATGCATGGCGAGGCGCAGGAGAACCTCCTCGTGGGAGAACGGCGCGTGCAGTTCGGCCACGTCGAATCGCCCGGACACCCCGGCCCGCTCCGCCGCCGTCCGGGCCGACGGCACCGACGACAGGTTGCGCCGGCCGATGTCGTGACCGTCGATGCGGTGGTCGATGCCGCGGATCCACGCCGGTCGCTCGCAGAGATCGCGGGCAGCGTCGCCGGCGGCCAGGACGACGGCGGCGGCACCGTCCGTCGGTGGCGGGCAGTCGTGGGCGCGCAGCGGCTCGGCGTGAAACGGGGCGGCTAGGAGGGCATCTTCGTGGGCATCGGCGTCGGCCACGACGGCACACGGGTTGGCGGCGGCGTCACGCCGGCTACGGGCGACCACGTCGGCCATGTCGGCCTCCGTCACGACGCCGGCGTCGAGCGCCACGCGGGCCTGGAGGGCAGCCAGACTGACGGCGTCGGGCCACAGCGGCGCCACGTAGTACGGATCGAGTTGCAGAGTCAGGATCCGGCGGGTGTCGCCGGACGCGCTCTTGCCGTTGGCGAACACGACGGCCGTGTCGGCCTCGCCCGTCTGCAGCTTCACCCACGCCTCGTACAAGGCGAAGGCGCCGTCGGCCTCAACGTGGCTCTCGACGATGGGCGGCCAGGCGCCGATGGCGTCGACGGCGGCCACGAAGCTGAAGGGCTGGCCGCTCAGGTAGTCGCAGCTGCCGTGGCACCAGAAGTCGACGCGGTGGCGGTCGAGCTCTACGGCGGCGAGGGCCGCGCCGATCACCGGCAGCAGGAGCTCGGCGGTGGACAGGTTGGTGCGGGGAACGTGTTTCGTCTGGGCGAACGAGACGATGGCGACGTCGCGCATCAGAGGTGGCGCGAGTAGGAGTCGAACGGCGCATCGGGTTCGCCCGAGGGCCGGAAGTGGTCGATGTTCTCGAGCGACGGCCCCCACTCGTCCGGCGGCCGCCAGACAGCCTCGACTCGCATGCCCATGTGCACCTCGTGGGCCTCGCATCCCAGCACGAGGTGGCCGAAGGCGATGTCGGCGCCGTCGACGACGATGTTGGCGGCGACGTACGGGATCTTGATGCGCTGCCCGAGGAACGGCACGTTCACGATGCAGAACGAGGTGATCGTGCCTCGGTCGGAGAGCTCGACGGCGTCGGTGAGGGCGACGGCACACGTCGGGCACACGCCTCGACCCGGGAAGTAGACCTGGTGGCACGCGGGACAGCGGCTCCCGACCAGCCGGCCCTCGAGCAGGCCCCGCAGGTACTGGCCGGCCTGCACCCCGGCCGACCAGTTGTAGGTGATCGAGATCGGCGTGCGAATGCTCTTTACCGGTTCGGCGGCGTCGACGTCGGTCACGGCACGATCTCGAAGCAGGCGATGTCCGTGATGGCGCCCACCCGCTCGTCGGCCCAGCGGGCCCGGACCCGCACCCGCCCGCGCAGCTCGGCGGGCGAGGTGGCATCGACGGCGTGCAGGAGGCCCGAGCCAGCCCCGTCGAGCTGGATGAGGGCGTAGGCGAAGGGTCGGTCGAAGGGCTGGCCTTCGAACGGCTCGGGCACCCACGCCCACCAGCGGACGGTTCCCTCGTCGGCGACGGGGACCCACTCGGTGAGACGCTCGCCGATGACCGGATCGAACTCGGGGGGCGGGACCAGCACGCGACCGTCGGAGGCGCGCACGCCTTCGATGCGGCCGTCTCGCAACGCCGTCAGGAACCGGCCCACGTGCGGCCCGACCGAGCGTGAGTACGGGTACGAGACGACGAACGGCGCCGAGAAGGCGCCGTCGGCATCCACGCGATAGTCGGGACTGGATCCCCCCACGACCCGTCGTTCTACCGCATGACGGCCTCGCCGGCAGCAGGAAGTGCCTACCGGCCGTTTGGTAGAGTGCCGCCGTGGCCAAGGGGGGTCTCGAGTTCGCGCCGGCGCCGCTGCCCGACGCGTTGCGGCGCCACTACCGCACGCACGGGCTCCAGGCCGACGTCGTTCCGGCGGCGCTGATGGTGCGCAACCGCGAGGAATTCGGCGCCCTGCCGGCCGTTCTCGACGGGGACGTCGAGCTGAGCTGGCGCGAGCTGATCGACCTGGCCGGGCGCTTCGGTGCCTGCCTCCAGGCCCGTGGCATCGGCCCCGGCGACGTGGTGATGTGGCAGCTGCCCAACTGGTGGGAGTCACTGGTCGTGGCCTACGGCATCTGGGCCGCCGGCGCCATCAGCAGCCCGGTGGTGCCGATCTACCGCGAGTTCGAGCTGCGGCAGGTCGCCGAGGCGGTCCGGCCGGCCTGCGTGGTCACGGCGGCGCGCTTTCGCGACATCGACCACGTGGCCCTGGTCGACGACTCGTGCCGGGCCGTCGGGTGGGAGCCGGGGCTGCGTGTGGTGCTGCGGGGGGCAGCGCCGGGCTGGGTGTCGTTCGACGACGCCGTGTCGGGCGCGCCGGTGTTCGTCGACGGTGTCGATCCGGATGCGCTGGCGCTCATCGGCTGGACGTCGGGAACGACGTCGGGGGCCAAGGGCGTCGTCCACAGTGCCCGGTCCTTCATCGCGTCGCCGCTGCGCTCGGCCCGGTCGTTCTCGTACGGCTGGGACGACCGTTCCTACATGCCGGCGCCTGTCGCTCACGCCACCGGGCTGTTGTCGGCCGTGGCGATCCCGCTGTACACCGGCTGCTCGGTCGTGCTGCGCGACCGGTGGGATGCCGATCAGGCCATCGACGACATTCGCAACTACGGCGTCACGTTCTCGGCCGGCGCCGCCGTCTTCATGCAGGAGTTGCTGTCGGCCCTCGCCGCCCGGGGCCTCGATCGCCTGCCGCTGTCGACGGGCTACCCGTGCGGCGGATCCACGATCCCTACCACGCTGGCCGAGGCGGCCGACGACGCCGGCATGCAGCCGTCGCGGTCGTGGGGGATGACGGAGTGCCCGTCGGTGTCGCAGAGCGGCCGGTTCGAGCCGCGCGCCGTGCGGACCGGCACCGACGGCCGCATCGCCCCGGGCTGCGAGGTGCGGGTGGTCGACGCCGAGGGCCGCGATCTGCCTGTGGGCGAGTCCGGGGAGTTCCTGGCGCGAGGCCCCCAGCGCACGCTGGGCTACCTCGACCCCCGCCACACCGCCGAGGGGTTCGACGCCGACGGCTGGTTCCGCACCGGCGACGTCGGGTTCGTCACCGCCGACGGCACGCTCACGATGACCGGGCGGGTCAAGGAGATCATCAACCGCGGCGGCGAGAAGATCTCGGGGCGCGAGATCGAAGACGCCCTCATCCGTCACCCGGCCGTGGCCGAGGCGGCCGTGGTTCCCGCCCCGCATCCCCGCCTGGGCGAACAGCCGGCCGCCTACGTGCTCAGCCGGCCCGGTCACCAGCTCGAGAGCGAGGAGCTGGCGGCGTTCCTGCGCGACGCCGGCCTGGCCCCCCAGAAGGTGCCGCGCGTCTGGCGCTTCGTCAACGAGTTGCCCCGCACGGCGTCGGGCAAGGTGAAGAAGTATGTCCTGCAGGCCGAGCTGGCGGGCTGATGGACTCAGGGCTGCTCGCAGGAAAGGTCGTCATCGTCTCGGGCGTCGGCCCCGGCCTCGGTCGCCGCATCGCCGAAGCGGCGGGCGCCGAGGGCGCCTCGGTTGTGCTGGGCGCTCGGTCGGTCGACTACCTGGAGGAGCTGGCGGGCTTCCTGAAGGAGCGCGGGGTCCCGGTCGTCCACCGGCGTAGTGACGTCACTGTCGCGTCCGACTGCCGCGACCTTGTCGCCGCCGCCGAGTCGACCTTTGGCGGCATCGACGCCGTCGTGTGCAACGCCTCGGCCAGCGGTCCCTTCAACGTCGCCCTCGAGGACAGCGATCTCGACGACTGGCAGCAGGCCTTCGACGTCAACTTCTTCGGCTCCCTGCGTTTGGTCCAGGCGGCCCTTCCCGCGATGAAGTCGCGGGCGGGTGGCTCGGTGGTGTTCATCGGGTCGCAGATCGTGCGGCGCGTCTTCCCCGGCCGGGGCGCCTACGCCAGCTCGAAGGCGGCCTTGCTGACGGCGTCGCACGTGCTGGCGCGCGAACTGGGCCCGTACGACATTCGCGTCAACACCGTGGTGCCGGGACGAATGTGGGGGCCGTCGCTGCAGGCTGGGATCGGGCGGCTGGCGGCCTCACGCGGAATGACGGTGGAGGAGCAGATACAGAAGATGGTCGACGACGTGTCGCTCCCGCGGCTGGCCACCGACGAGGAGTGCGCCCGGGCGGTGCTGTTCCTCCTGTCGGACCTGTCGGCGGCGATGACCGGGCAGTCCATCGACGTGAACGCCGGGGAGACCTTTCATTGACTGAATCACGCGACGCGCCGGAACCTCTCGTCGATGACGATGAAAGTCCCAGGTCGCGACAGCGTTCTCCCTACACTCGTCAGGTGGAGAAGAAGCGGAACGCGGTGGCCCGCAAGCCCCGGGCGATGGACAGTGAGGCCCGGTGGGAGGAGATCGTGCACGCCGCGGCGTCGATCTTCTATCAGAAGGGATACGAGGCGACGAGCCTGCAGGACATCGCCACCGCCGTCGGCCTCCTGAAGGGCAGCATCTACTACTACATCAAGACGAAGGAAGACCTCCTCTACGAGATCGTGACTCGGGCCCAGATGATCTTCATGGGCACGCTGGAGGAGGATCCCGAAACCGCCGCCGCCGACGCGCCCGAGCGCTTGCGGGCGTTCATCGGACGGTGGATGGCTCTCACCGCCAAGGATCGCGAGTGGGGCCTGGTGGCCGAGCGCGAGTTCAGCCGGCTCAGCCCGCGCCGACTCAAGATCGTGATCGGCCGGCGCGATCAGTACAGCGGCTTCGTCAAGGACATCATCGCCCAAGGCGTCGCCGAGGGCGCCTTCGACCCGTCGGTCGACCTTTCCGTCGCCACGACGGGCGTCTTCGAACTGATGAACTCGAGCCGCCAGTGGCATCGCCAGACCGGGCGCCTGTCGCTGGTCGACTTGGGGGACTGGTACGCCACGTTCGTCATCCGCGGCCTCGGCGGGCCCCGGTGGTCGGCTGACCGGGCCGGTTGACCGCGGTGGGAACGGCGCCGTACCGTCCAGAAGTTGACACCCGTGTCTCGGGCACGGATGGGGATTGCCAACCAGGAAGGACTGGCCATGCCGGAGTACAAATTCGTCACCTATGAGACGCTGGACGAGGGACGGGTGGCGCGCATCCTGCTCAACCGGCCCGAGACCCGCAACGCCCAGAGCCGCGGGCTGCTGGTCGAGCTGAACGACGCCTTCCTGCAGGCCGAGGCCGACGACCAGGTGCGGGTCGTGATCCTCGGCGGCGTAGGACCGCTGTTCTCGTCGGGCCACGACATGGGCTCGGCCGAGGCCATGGCCGAATATCAGCCCGGACCCGGCCAGCACCCGACGGCTGCCGTCAACGGCGGCACGCGCCTCGGCGCCGAGAAGCGGACGCTGCAGGAGTGGCACTACTTCTACGACAACACGCGGCGGTGGCGGAACCTGCGCAAGATCACCATCGCCCAGGTGCAGGGCACTGTGTACGCCGCCGGCCTGATGCTGATGTGGGCGTGCGACCTCATCGTGGCGGCTGACAACGTGCGCTTTGCCGACGTGGTGGGCACGCGCCTCGGCATGTGCGGGGTCGAGTACTTCGCCCATCCGTGGGAGTTCGGGCCTCGCAAGACCAAGGAGCTCATGCTCACCGGCGACTCGCTCGACGTCGACGAGGCCTATCAGCTCGGCATGGTGAGCAAGATCTTCCCCGTCGACGAGCTGTCGGAGAAGACGCTCGCTTACGCCCAGCGCATCGCCCAGCGCCCGACCATGACGGCGCTGCTCATCAAGGAATCGGTGAACCAGAGCCAGGACTGCATGGGCTTCTACAACGCCCTCAACGCCTGCTTCACGATCCACGAGCTGAACCACGCCCACTGGGCCGAGATCACCGGCGGCTACCCGGCCGGCACGCCCGAGTTCGGGGTGCCGTCGTGGCGGGACGCGCCGCCCGTGCTTCCGGCCGTGAAGGACCTCGTCGAAGCGCCCCGCTCGTGAAGCTGGGCGTCCACCTCCCGCAGTTCGGGCGGGCGGCCGGACCCGACAGCATTCGGCGGGCCGCCGTCCAGGCCGAGGAGCTGGGCTTCGACGACGTGTGGGTCAGCGACCACCTGGCCGTCCCCGACGGCGCGCCGTACCCGCCCGCCTTCCTCTACGAGCCGGTCATCACCTTGACGTGGGCCGGCGCCGCGACGACGCGGGTGGGATTGGGCTCCAC
>JBKOXV010000222.1:0-7971 GCA_046725105.1 bacterium
GGGCCTCACAACGAGGGTGGTGGCCCTCGACGACGCCACCGCGATGAAGGCGGCCGGCGGCCGCGCCGTCACCGACGCCGCTGACCCCGCTCAGAACAAGGCGGCTGTCGACGCCGTGTTCCACACCTACCAGCCCGACTACGTCATGATCCTCGGCAGCGTCGACGTCGTACCCCATCAGCCGATGCGCAATCCCGTGTACGACGGCGCCAACGACGTCGACCGCTTCGCTCCGGGTGACCTGCCCTATGCCTGCAACGCGCCGTTCAGCGACGATCCGAGCGACTTCATCGGCCCCGATCGCGTCGTCGGACGGCTGCCCGACCTGACGGGCGCAAAGGATCCCGCCGTGCTCCTCGCCGTGCTGGCCTCGGCCACCAAGTGGAAGCCGCGGCCGCGATCCGACTACGAGGCCCATCTCGGCATCACGGCCAAGGTGTGGGAGAAGTCGACGGTGCTCTCCCTGCGCAACGTCTTCGGCGCGGCCGAGATCCATACATCGCCGGCGGAAGGACCGGCATGGGAGAAGGCGGTGCTGGCGCGGCGCACGCACTTCGTGAACTGCCACGGCGCCGACTCGGACCCTCAGTTCTACGGCCAACAGGGCTCGAACTATCCGGTGGCCCACCAGTCCACGTTGGTCGCCGGCAAGGTGCGCGCCGGAACGGTGGCCGCCGCCGAGTGCTGCTACGGCGCCCAGCTGTGGGCGCCGCGAGGGCTCGACGGGCAGGAGCCCATGCCGATCGCCTACCTCCGCAGTGGCGCCGTCGCCTTCCTCGGGTCGAGCACGATCGCGTACGGTCCGGCTGAGTCCAACGGCGATGCCGACCTGATCTGCCAGTACTTCGTCGACTCGCTGCTGGGTGGGGCGTCTCTCGGCCGGGCGGCGCTGGAGGCGCGGCAGAGGTTCGTGCGCGGCGTCACCGTGCTGAGCCCGGTCAACACCAAGACCCTGGCCCAGTTCAGCCTGATGGGCGACCCGTCGGTCCACGCCGTCGCGGCACCGGCCACCACTAAGGCCGTTCCCGGCAAGGCGTTCCGGACCCAGCGGCGCGAGCGGCTGCTGCAGAACGCCGTCGCCAACCTGCGGGACACCAGCGTCACCCGCCGCGACGACGGCGCCGCGGCCGCGCCGGAGGTGCAATCCACGCTCCTGGCCGACCTCGGACCCCTCGAGTACGCGCAGATGCAGTCGTTCACGGTGGCCCCGCCGCCGCTGGCCCCGGTCCTGCCGCCCCCGCCGCAGACGGCCCTCGACGAAGGGGCGCGGATCCGTGTCGTCCTCGCCCGGTCGGCGGTGCCCGCTCCGGGGCCGTCGATCGTGGCCGTCGAGGGACGGGAGGAGGACGGGCGCATCGTCGGTCGGCGGGTGGTGCTCTCGAAGTGAGCGACGCGGTGCCCGACGTCGTCACCGGCGACGTCGTGCGCCGACGGATCGGCGCCGGCTCGAAGAGCGAGCGCGACGCCGTCGTGATCGCCACCGGCGACGAGACGCTGATCCTCCGCCGGCGCGGCGGCAACGCCTTTTCGGATCCGGCCCTCGATGCCCTCGTCGGCAAGCGGGTGCGCCTCGAAGGTACCGCCACCGACACGACCTTCCTGATCGACCGCGTCGAAGTGATCGATCGGCCCCCACGTCCCGATGGGCGGCAATGACACGCCGCCTCGGCGCCACCGCCGTACGCTGGCTCGGCGACGACCCGCTGAACAGGAGCGACGGGAGCCACCCTGACCAGCACGCTGACGCACACCACCGCCCCGCCGCGGCCCGCGAGACGTGAGCCGAGGGCGGTTCCGTACGTCCCGGCGCTCGACGGCCTGCGAGCAGTGGCCGTCGTGGCCGTGCTCGTCTATCACGCCAGCCTGGGGTGGCTGAAGGGCGGCTTCCTCGGCGTCGAGGTCTTCTTCGTCATCAGCGGCTACCTCATCACGCTCCTGCTCGTCGCCGAGCACGAGCGCACGGGCGGCATCAGGTGCAAGCGGTTCTGGTTCCGGCGGGCGCGGCGCCTGCTGCCAGCCGTCTACATGCTGCTGCTCGTCGTCTCCATCACCGTCGTCCTGTTCGTGCGCGATCAGGCCCTGCGTACCCGCGGCGACGTGATCGCCGGACTGACGTACACGACGAACTGGTACATGATCTCCTCCGGCACGTCGTACTTCGACTCGTTCGGCCGCCCGCCGTTGCTGCGTCACCTGTGGTCGCTCGCCGTCGAGGAGCAGTTCTATCTGGTGTGGCCCCTGTTGTTGGCGGTGCTCCTCGTGGTGTGCAAGCACCGTCCGGAGCGGCTTGCCATCCCGATGCTCGCCATGGTGATCGGCTCCACCGTGCTGATGGCCGTGCTGTACGACCCCGTCGATCCGTCACGGGTGTACTACGGGACCGACACCCGCGCCGGCGGGCTGATCCTGGGCGCGCTCCTCGCCCTGTTCTGGCGCCCCGCCTACCTCCAGCGCGGCGCGGTAGCCCGGCGCGGCCCCACCCTCGACGTCGTGGGCCTCGGTGGCCTCGTGGTACTGGCCGTCGTGATGATGACGGTCGGCGACCAGGACGCCCTCCTGTACCGCGGTGGCTTCCTGATCGTCGGCCTGGCCACCGTGGCCTGCATCGCCATGGCCACTCATCCGCGGTCCCGCGTCGCCAAGGTGCTCGGCCTCGCACCGATCCTGTGGATCGGCACCCGTTCCTACTCCATCTATCTCTGGCACTGGCCCGTCTACGTGTTGACGCGCCCCGGCGTCGACGTACCGTGGTCACCGAGCGAGACCTTCGCCGTCCGGCTCATCCTCACCGGCGTGCTGGCCGAACTGTCCTATCGCTTCATCGAACGACCGATCCGCAACGGCGCCATCCATCGTTGGTTCAGCGGACTCTGGCGGTCGACCGGCGACGACCGGCTGCGCCGCCTCCGCACGACCCGGTGGGTCACGCTCGGGTTGGCCGCCGCCGTCCTGGTCGGGGCGGTGGGCCTGGCCAGCGCCAAGTCGCATGCCGGCGCCGTCGAGCGCAGCATCCAGGCCGGCGAGGCCACACTCAGCGCCCAGACGCCCGTCGTGGGCGAGACCACCACGGCGCCGCCACCGGACCAGGGCGCCGCCACCGCCACGACGGTTGCCGGCGTGGTCGTCCCGTCCGTTCCCACCACCCCGATCCCGGCTACCACCACGAGCCCGCCCACGACGGCGGCGCCGGTGCCGATCCCGGCCATCGCCCTCGGCGACTCGGTCATGCTGGGCGCCGCTCCCGAGCTCAAGCGGGTGCTCGGCGCCGACAGCTACATCGACGCCCACGTCGGCCGCCAGTTCAAGGAAGCCGTCGGCATGATCGACTGGTTCGCCCAGAACGGGAAGCTCGGCCGTGTCGTCGTCCTCCACCTCGGGAACAACGGCACGGTGAGTGCCGCCACGGTCGACGACGTGCTCGACCGGCTCGGCAACGTGCCCCGCGTCGTCGTGCTCAACGTGCGCGTCGACCGCGAATGGCAGGACTCCGTCAACGCCATCCTGGCCGCCCGGGTCCCGGCCCACCCGAACGCCGTGCTGCTCGACTGGTTCACGGCGTCGGTCGATCATCCCGATTACTTCTACGACGATGGCACCCACCTGCGCCCGGCCGGCGCCGCTGCGTACGCCGCATTCATCCAGACCGCCATCGGCTGACCGGGGCGTGGTTTGGCGGCTGCGATCGGGTAAGGATGGATACATGCGCGACGAGGACCTCATCAGCCGCATACACGAGCTGGTCGAGGAGGAGCATCATCTGGAGCACTCAGCCTCGGGGCACGGGCTCTCGAGCGACGACGCCGCCCGCCTCCGCGAGCTGGAGGTCCAGCTCGACCAGTGCTGGGACCTGATGCGCCAACGTCGGGCCCGCCGCAGCGCCGGGCTCGACCCGGAGAGCGCCGACGTGCGGGACGCCACCGTCGTGGAGCGGTACGAGCAGTGATGGCCGACGCTCCCGACACGGTCACCGAGGCCGTCGCCATCCTCGAGGCGGAGGGCTACACGAGCCCGTTCCTCCAGTCCGGGGGCGACCTCGTGTGCATGTCGTGCGGGGCACCGCAGGAACTGGAGCTGGCCGTGGTCGACCAGTTCTTTCGTTTCGAGGGACCGAGCGATCCGGGCGACGAAGCCATCGTGCTCGGCGTGCGCTGCGGCCAGTGCGGTGCGCGCGGCACGCTCGTGTCGGCGTTCGGCCCCGACGCCGATCCCGACGCCTTCGAACACCTCGCGCGCATCAGCGCGGAAGCGGCGGCGCAGGGACTGCATCGACCGGCCCCACCGTCGGCGTCCTGACCGGCGCCAGCGCCACCAGGGCCAGGTGCAGCACCGCGAGGGCTGCGGTCACGACGAACAACAGCGGTCCGAGCACGTCGGCGCCCCGCTGGTCGACGAGCACGCCGGCGCCGGCCGCCACCCCGGCCCCGCCCAGGCTCGCCGCCGCCACGCTCCAGCCGATGACCGCCGACGAGCGATGCGCACCGAGCCGATCCGGTGTGAGCGCCACGAGGGCCGGGAAGACGGCGGCGAACCCGACGCCGGCGATCGGCAGTCCGACGGCGCCGCTGCCGCCCGGGTCCGACCAGAGCAGGCCCACCCCGGCGAGGGCGACGGCACAGCTCACGTGCAGCAGCGTCACGCGACCGATGCGATCGCCGAAGGCCCCGAGGGCGAAGCGGGCCACGGTGAGGCCGCCCCAATAGGCCGCCACCCAGAGGCCGGCGGCGGTGTCGCCGACGCCCCGGCCGTCGGTGAGCAAGGTGTACGACCAGGCCCCGGTCGAGTACTCGGCGCCGACGAGCGTGGCAAAGCACACGACGGTGACGGCGATGATGAGGCCGGCCCGGTCGACGGCGGCGTCGGGCCCGTCGCGAGCGTCCGGCTCGACCACCACGTCCGGCGGCCAGTCGTCGCGGCGGCGGGCGGCCCACACGGCGACACCGGCGTCGAGGGCGGCCATCACCACCCAGGCCGGGCGCCACGACCCCGTCGCCAACGACGCCACCACCAGCAGCGAACCCAGGCTCGTGCCCAGCCCGTAGGCGCCGTGGAGCAGGCCGAGGCGCCGCACGCCGCCGTGCAGCGCCACGTAGGCGTTGAGGCCGGCGTCGATCACGCCGCGGGCGATGCCGAGCACGAACGACGCCACCAGCAGCAACGGCCACGACCCGGTGGTCGACCACACGGCCAGCGCCGCCGCGGCCACCGCCGAGCTGACCATCATCGTGCGGGGCGTGCCGTAGCGCCGGGCCAGCTTCGACACCGAGGGGCTGCCCAGCACGTACCCGATGGTGCCCACGGCGAGCACCAGCCCGAGGGCGCCGAGGGGCCGACCCACGGCGCCTCGCATGGAGGGCCACGCCACGCCGAGGCCACCGTCGGGCAGCCCGAGCGTGACGAAGAGCGCCACCTGCAGAGCCGCCACCGCGACGGCCGGGCGTTTCACCCTTCTAGTCTCCACGTCATGGAGGAGCAGTACGGCTTTCGAACCCGCGCCGTCCACGCCGGGGGTGCGCCCGACCCGACGACGGGCGCCCGGGCCGTGCCCATCTACCAGACGACGAGCTTCGTCTTCGAGGACGCCACCGAGGCGGCCACGCTGTTCGCCCTCCAGAAGTACGGCAACATCTACAGCCGCATCGCCAACCCCACCGTGGCCGCCTTCGAGGAGCGCATGGCCAGCCTCGAGGGCGGGCTGGGCGCCGTGGCCACGGCCAGCGGCCAGGCCGCCGAGTTCCTCACGTTCGCCTGCCTGGCCGGTGCCGGCGACCACCTCGTGGCCAGCGCCCGGCTGTACGGCGGCACCCGCACCCTGCTCGACGTGACGCTACGTCGCTTCGGCGTCGACACGACGTTCGTCGCCAGCGCCGAGCCCGCCGACTTCGACGCCGCCGTGCGCCCGGAGACCAGGGCGATCTACGTGGAAGTGATCGGCAACCCGTCGGGCGAGGTCGCCGATCTCGCCGTCCTGGCCGAGGTGGCCCACAGCCACGACATCCCGTTCGTCGTCGATGCCACGCTGGCGACGCCGTACCTGTGCCGGCCCATCGAGCACGGCGCCGACATCGTCGTGCACTCGGCCACGAAGTTCATCGGTGGCCACGGCACGTCGATCGGCGGCGTGGCCGTCGAGTCGGGCCGGTTCCCGTGGGACAACGGCCGGTTCCCGCTCATGACCACGCCGGTGCCGTCGTACGGCGGCCTCACGTGGTGGGGCAACTTCGCCGAGTACGGGTTCCTCACGCGGCTGCGCTCCGAACAGCTCCGCGACGTCGGCGCCACCATGGCGCCATTCAACGCCTTCCTGTTCCTGCTCGGCCTGGAGACGCTGGCCCTGCGGATGCCCGTGCACGTGGCCAACGCCCAGCGGGTGGCGGAGTTCCTCGTCGAGCATCCCTCGGTGGCGTGGGTGAACTACGCCGGCCTGCCGTCGTCGCCTTTCCACGAGCGGGCCCAGCACTACCTCCCCGAGGGGCCGGGCGCCGTGTTCGCCTTCGGCGTGCACGGAGGGCGGTCGGGCGGGGCGGCCTTCATCGAAGGCGTCGAGCTGGCCAGCCATCTCGCCAATGTGGGCGACGCCCGCACCCTGGTGATCCACCCGGGATCCACAACCCACGCCCAGCTCGACGACGACGCCTTGGTCGGGGCCGGCGTGAGCCCGGATCTGGTGCGCATCTCGGTCGGCATCGAGGACGCCGACGACATCTGCCGCGACCTCGACCGGGCCCTCACGAAGGCGGCCGGCGCGTGAGCACCGTTGCCGTCTGGACACCGCCCACCGCCCAAGAGCGCCTCGCCATCATGCGCCGCACTCGCACCGTCGCCATGGTGGGCGCCTCGGCCAACCCCAGCCGGGCCAGCAACTTCGTCGCCACGTACCTCCTCGCCGAGTCGAACTTCGAGGTGTGGTTCGTCAACCCCACCATCGACTCGATCCTGGGGCGCCCCGTATACCCGTCGCTCGCCGCGCTACCGGGCCGGCCCGACCTGGTCGAGGTCTTCCGCCGGCCCGACGAGCTCATGGGCGTCGCAGACGATGCCATCGCGGCGGGAGCCCGCACCTTGTGGCTCCAGCTCGGGCTGTGGGACGACACCGTCGCCGCCCACGCCGCCGCCGCCGGACTCGACGTGGTGATGAACCGGTGCCTGAAGATCGAGCACGCCCGTTTCCGCGGCGGACTCCACCTCGCCGGCTTCGACACCGGCGTGCTCACCTCCCGCCGCACCCGCGCCATCTGAGCGCCGCCTCCTTCACCTAAGCGCTGGGGGCTGAACGCCGACTGTGAGACCGGCCACGCACCGTCGTGGAACGGACACAATCGCAACGCATCCGTAACCTGCGCGTTGCAATCCGCTAGGTTGCCCGCCCAATGTGCCTTCGACCCCGGGTGGTGGCGGCCGCCTGCGCCCTAGCGCTCGTCTCGGTCAGCGCCGTCATCCCCGCCTCGGCCGACCCGATCAGCGACAAGCAGCGCCAGGCCAACCAGATCGCCGACGAGATCGAGCGTCTCGGCGACGTCGCCGCCAACCTGGGCGAGGCCTACAACGGTGCCCTCGTCAAGTTGCAGCAGGCCCAGGCCGACGTAGAGGCGGCCCAGGCCAAGCTGGCCGACCTCGAGTCCCGCCTGCAGACGGTGCGGACGGCGGCCAGTGCCTTCGCGTTGCGCGCCTACATGTACGCCGACCAGACCAGCGGCATGGCGTCGCTGCTGGCCGGGACGTCCGTGTCCAGCGGGTCGGCGCAACGAGAGGGCTACAACGCCGTCGCCCTCGGCAACACGGCCGACGTCACCGACGACATGAAGGCGCTCATCGAGGACGCCGATCGCCAGACGGCCGTGCTGGAGTCGGCCCGGGCCCGGCAAGCCCAGCTCGCCGAAGACACGAAGAATCGCCAGAAGGCGGCCGAGTCGGCCCAGGCGTCGCAGCAGAAGGCCCTCGTGAAGGTGAAAGGCGAGCTCGCCACCCTGGTCG